>JBKKBS010000315.1:0-5342 GCA_046713815.1 Tepidiformaceae bacterium | reverse complement strand
CTCAAGGAGGAACCTGGACGAATCCTTGCCGGCGGCGATCGCGAGTTCGTCGACAAAGGAGCCGATGGCGAAGCCGTGATGAATGGCGTTTACCGAGCGATACCATCCGATGCGCGTGTGCGCCGTTGCCGGGCACACCTCGACGCTCATGTTCGGAATCGCGAACGGGATATCACTGGCGCCGTTGGTGAGGTCGTCGGGCCCGGGACCTTGGATGTTCGGCGCAAACGTCGCGTCGATCGCGGGATAGGCGACGCGGTGGCGCCACGCGGTCACCTTACCATTCGCATCGAGCCCCGCCTCGAGCCGGTGCGCCGCCACGGTGTGGTAATAGCTGTTGCGCAGGTCATCCTCGCGACTCCATTGCACCCGCACCGGCGCTCCCATCTCTCGCGCCAGCCAAGCCGCCTCGCAAATGAAATCGGGCTTCGATTTCCGTCCAAAGCCGCCGCCTAACAAGGTCACGTTCACGGTGACCTTGGAGTCGTCCACGCCCAGGAACTTCGCGACGCTGTTGCGGGCATCCTGTGGCGATTGCGTGGGCGCCCAAACTTCCACGATCCCGTTCGAGACCCGGGCCACGGCGGTGACGGGCTCCATCTGCGCGTGCGACAGGTGCGGCATGTAGTACTCGCCCTCGAGCCGTCGAGGCGCGGCGGCCAGCGCCGCCTGCACGTTCCCGAGGGTGCGGCCCGGCGTACCCGGCTTGCGCACGGACGCCTCGAGCGTCGCCTGGTAGGCAACGGATTCGTAGCCGGCGTTCGGGCCGTCGTCCCATGTGATCTTGAGCGCCTCGCGCCCCTTCATGGCCGCCCACGTATTGCGGGCGATCACCGCCACCCCGCCTAACGCATTGTACCCCGCCGGGATCGGCGGCTCGGGAATGTGCAGCACCTTCTCGACTCCCGGCACCTTGAGGGCATCCGATGCGTCAAACGACTTGACCTTCCCCCCCCACACCGGCGGCCGCGCGACGACCGCGGTCTTCATGCCGGGGAGTCGCACATCCGCCCCGTAGATCGCGGCCCCGGTGGTCATCGGCACGAGATCGATCGACGGCATTTTCTTTCCCTGCCAGCGTCGCTCGGCGGGACTCTTGGTGCGCACGCGCGCCTTGTCGGGCATGGGTAACCTGCGCGCCGAGGCGACCAGCGCGCCGAAGGCGAGGGTTCGCCCGGTGCGTTCGTGCACGACCTGGTGCTGCCGCGCGCGCACTTCACCGGAACTCACACCCCATTGCTTCGCGGCGGCATCCTCGAGCAGCGCACGCACGGTGGCGCCGGCTTCGCGGTACTTCGTGAGGAAGAGCCGGATGCTCGTCGACCCGTCGGTGTTCTGCGACCCGTAGCGCTTCTCGTCGCCCACGGCCTGCTCCACGCGGCAGCGCGCCCAGTCCGCCTCCATCTCGTCGGCGATGATGAACGGCATCGTGGTGCGAATGCCCTGACCCATCTCGGAGCGATGGCAGATGATCGTGACCGCGCCGTCCTCGTGCAGTGTGACGTAGGCGTGGGGTGAAAATGGGTCGGCGAGCGTCGCGGCGTGGGCCTCGGCGTCGTTTACGCGCCGGATGCCTAACGGGCCGGCGACGATGACCAGGCCGCCCATCCCGAGGAGTTGCACGAAGCGGCGGCGCTGCATGTCGGCCGGCATCGAGGTGCCGAAACCGTCGTCGCCCGCCACCGGGCCATTGCGGCTCTCCGTCATGACCGCCCCTCCGTCGCCGCCTTGATCGCGGCGCGAATGCGTGGGTAGGTGCCGCACCGGCAGATATTCCCGTTCATCGCGTTGTCGATCTGCTGTTCGGACGGACGCGGCGTGGTGCGGAGAAGCTCGGCAGCCTTCATGATCTGCCCCGACTGGCAGTAGCCGCACTGCGGCACGTCGATCTCGCGCCAGGCAACCTGGAGCGGGTGCTCTCCCGTGGCGTGCAGACCTTCGATGGTCGTAACCCCGCGGTCCGGCAGCTCCGACATCGGCGTCTGGCAGGCACGAACCGCGCGACCCTCGACGTGCACGGTGCAGGCTCCACAGGAGCCGACACCACACCCGTACTTCGTCCCGGTGAGTTCGAGGTCGTCGCGGAGGAACCAGAGGAGCGGAGTTGCGGGGTCGCCATCGAACGTCCGGCGGGCACCATTCACGGTAAGCGATATCATCGGTTTCTGGCTGGAGTGACGAGCGGACGGCGCCGACGGGAAGGCCGCACGGTGTCCGTCGTTTACTTGTGGCTGGCCGCCCCTTTGAACCGTGCGCGTATCTGCAGCAGTTCCTCACTTACCTCAACATTCTTCTTGATGATGTCTTCCAGCATCTTCAGGATGGCAATGTTGTCCTCGACGAGGGTCGGCTCACCGCTCAATCGCACGCTGAACCCGAAGTGTTCACCCGGCACCATCACCATTTCGTTCACGAGGACGACATCGCTTGTGCCGTCGGCCACGCGCACCGCGACGAACTTCTTGCCCGCCTTCTCCATGTAGCAAACGCGCAAGCCGTCCGCGCTCGACGGCCAGGCGGTGTAGGGATGGGACTGCCCGTCGGTGCCTTCGAATGTCGTCGTGGCCGTCGTCAGGTTTCGGAAGTTTCGCTCGAAACCGCCAACGTACATCAGTGCGTGTCTCATGAATCCTGCTCGCTAGGGTGATTACACAGGCCCGGTTGAGTCGCCGGGGGTGGCCGTGCAACAGTACGACGTCCCGCGTCTGGCGCAAGCACGCAGTAATTACCGCGCCGCCGAGCTCGCGCTCGATGCGGTACCGATCAGCGAGGTCCCTGGCTACGTCTGTCGTGCCTACTACCGCCCCACTCGTGTGGAAACATCGACGAACCAGTTGAGCACAGTGATGAATTCGTCATGGAACTCATGGCCTTCCACCATCACGAACCCGTGACCGGTAGGGGAAACGTCCCACATCCGGAAACCGTCCATCGTGACATAGGGCGCCTCGAACAAGACGTTAGGCGTCCCGAGCACGAGCTCGATACCCGCATCACGCACCGAAACGCCGAGTACCTGGCGCCCCCGGCGAAAAAAGAGCTCACGCCCGTCTGGGGCCCAGCGCGGCTCACTCCCCCCTTTGGGGGAGACAAGCCATTGGCGGGGTCCGCCGCCGAAGCGTCGGAGGTAGACCTCGGCCCGACCCGTCTCCGTCGAGACGTAAGCGAGCCAGCGACCATCCCGGCTCAGGGCAGGCTGCGCCGCCGGCGCGCCCACCAGTGGTGTGATCGCGGTGTCTCCACGGGTGATCAGCTTGATCCCCGTCCCGACGCACCCCGACCTACTCGGCTGCGTCGTGAACAGGAGTTGCCGGCCGTTGGGCGTCCACGACCCCGCCTGGAGATCGATGATTGAACCAAGGACCTTTTCCGATCCCGAACCGTCCGCAGCCAACACCTGGAGTGATCCGCCGATGGCTACGGCAACTTCGCGGCTGTCTGGTGTCCACGCAGGTTCATTCGCGGCTCCGGTGGGAACGAGTCTCGATCCAGTTCCTCGCCTCAGGTCATACACCCACAGGTTTAGCCCCGACGGCTCAAAGATCCGGGCGGCGAGTTGCCTGCCGTCCGGGGAGAACGTCGGGAACTCGAAGAACGCGACCCGATCGAGCAGGGGTTTCGCACGACCGGATCGGTCGACGAGCATCAGCCGCCGGTTCAGGGACGACGCCGGGAGATAGACCAGGGTTCCGTTGTCCGCGACCGCGATGTCGAGTTCTCCCGCAGGCTCGACTCGCACGCTGTCGAGCACCGGGACTGGCTTTCCGATGAGAGTCAGGCGACGGAGATCGAAGCGCACCGCTTCGAGTGTGCCGCTGGCCCGGGCGAAGAGCAGGTATCCACTCGGCAGGACGCGCGCGTTGAAAGCACCCTTCACGAGGGTGCGGACCTCCAGCGTCTTGAGGGAAACTACCGCCACTTCGGCCTGTTCCAGCCCGCGATGCCAGTTCAGGACGGTGAACAGGATGGCGTCGCCGGACGGCACGACGAAAGGCCAATGGTGCTCCACGCTATCGCCCATCACGGCGGTGGTGATGCGCCGCGCTGCCCCGCCCTCGGCCGGGATTACCTCGATTCCGCGGGCTCCGAGGTACGCGATCGTTCCGTCGGGCCCCCAGTTCGCTTCAGCCCCTGCCATCCTGCCGACAGTTTCCACTGGACCGCCGCCTACCCGAACCCGCTTCAGATCGAAGCCCGAGACAAAGGCGACCCACCGCCCGTCGGGTGAGTAGAAGGGAGATGTCGCACCCGCAGTTCCGGGGATCGGTGAGGCGCCCAGCGCGCCCATTGGTTTGACAAAGAGTTGAGTTCCTTCGGTGTTCTGACCCACGTACACCATGGCATTGCCGTCGGGCGCCAGGGCAAACGAGGTCCCGGGAATGTCGGGCAGGAAGGTGCCCGCGGGGACCTTCGTGACGAACCGCAGGGGCAACCGGACCGCTTCCGGCTCTTTCGTTCTGAAGAGCAGACCGCCGAGCATCACGCCTGCCAGGCCAGTCACCGCCGCCACGGCGAGGCCACGTCGCCCGAGGGTTGGCGTGGTGCTGCCGACCTGGGTCTTTCGATGGCTGGACGTCCCGGTCGCCTGGTCGAGGGCGGCGGCGAACTCCCCAGCGGAGGCGAAGCGATCGGCCGGGAGCTTCTCCAGGGCCGTGAGCACCGCGTCTTCAACCGCGGTCGACACTCGGTCCCGCTGACCCACCATGGACGCCGGCTTGTCTTTCATGATTTTGGCGAAGATGGCCTGAGCCGTCGGCCCGGTAAACGGCGGCGCGCCGACGAGCATTTCGTAGAGCACCGCGCCTAACGCGTAGACATCGCTGCGTGCGTCGATGGTCCGCTCCCCCATCGCCTGCTCGGGACTCATGTACTGCGGCGTGCCGAGCGAGAGCCCCGTCTGCGTCATGCGCTGCCCGCTCGCCTGCTGCACGGCGAGCGCAATCCCGAAATCCGTCACCAGCGCGTGCCCGCCCTGCAGGAGGATGTTCTCGGGCTTGATGTCGCGGTGGATAATGCCGAGGGCGTGAGCGGCGCCGAGGGCATCGGCAACCTCGCGAGCAATGCGAAGAGCATCAGGAATCGGGAGCTGCTTCTCACGCTCGAGACGGAAGCGCAGCGTGTCGCCGGACACGTACGGCATCACGTAGTACAGCAGGCCATCGGCTCCGCCGGAGTCGAGGAGCGGGAGGATGTGCGGGTGCTGGAGCTTCGCTGTCGTCTTGATCTCACTCAGGAAGCGCTCGCTCCCTAACGCCGCCGCCAACTCGGGATGCAAGACCTTGATCGCGACCTGCCGGTCGTGGCGCAGGTCGTGCGCGAGATAAACCGTCGCCATGCCGCCC
>JBKKBS010000314.1:0-5818 GCA_046713815.1 Tepidiformaceae bacterium | reverse complement strand
GATGCTCGCGAGATCCATCCCGGCCGAGAACCCTCGTCCGGAACCGGTGAGCAAGAGGCAGCGCTGCCCCTCGTCAGCTGCCCGTTCCAGCGCGTCGCGTGTCGCGCCCAGCATCGCGGGCGTAAATGCGTTCAGCACGTCCGGGCGGTTGAGCGTCACGATCGCGACGCCGTCGCGCGCTTCGTAGAGGACAGGCGATTCGGCCAACTATTACCTCACGGCGAGTCTGCCTCCATCTTACGCCGAGGGTGGAGGTCGCAGTACCCGCGGGGGTTCGCAGAGTCAATGGGTGGCCATCTTCGGCCACTCGCGGAGATTGGATCGTAGGGGTCGGCTGCTGCCGACCCAGTGCGCGCGAGGTGCCGGGGGCCGGCCGCTGTCGGCCCCTACCATCGCCAGGGGGCCACTGCCTGGGTTCTGGACCTCCGGCCGCGCCCGTATCCTGAGGTCGCGCAAAACTTTGAACCCCACCCCACACACACTCGCCCGCTACGCGTCGTTCGATTCCAGAATCGTGACCGTGCCCGCCAGTCCATCGACGGTCACAAGCATGCCGGTGCGGAGCTTCCGCGTCGCATCCTTCGCCGCCACGACGCAGGGGATACCGTATTCGCGCGCCGTGATCGCCGGGTGCGAGAGCGGGGCGCCCGATTCGGTCACGACTGCCGCCGCGATCGTGAACAGCGGTGTCCACGGGGGCGAGGTCATCGTGCAGACGAGCACTTCACCCTGCTGGAAGGCGTCCACCTCCGAGAGGTCCGTGACGACACGCACGGGCGCCGTGACAACGCCACGGCTAGCGGGCACGCCGCGCAGCACTGCCCCGGACGATACCACCGGCGGCAGGATCGGCATCGGCCCGGACGGCTCCGCCCCGATGAGCACTGGCGGCCGCTTCGTCCTCCAGTACTCCCACTCCCTTCGCCGCGTGTCCACGAGCAAACGGTAGTCAGCCTTGCGGCCACCGGTGGCTCGGTCGACTTCGCCAGGAAGCAGGAAAAAGACATCCTCGACGGTTTCGAGCATTCCCGCATCCACGAGCATCCGTCCTTTCGCGAGCAGCGCATGGCGGAGGCTGCCGGTGGCAATGAGCTGCCAGAGCGCCCGTCCCTCGCGCACGCCGACATATCCGTCGAGGCTGGCGACAATCTCACGGAAGCGGGCCAACGGCGCCGGACGGTCCGCGAGCGATGCTTCCGCTCGGCGGAGAGCTTCGCGTCGCCTGGCCTCCCCGGCCGCGGTCGCGGTCCGGGGCTCGAGACCGTCCTTTGCGCGACCTGTCAGCGCGAGCACGCGGCCCGGGTTCTCTCCGACCGTCATCGCGATGGGATCCCAGGTCTCGGCCCGCCAACGGTACTTGTCGACATACGCGTCGAATGCCAGCCGGAAAGCGCTGTCGGGTCGGAGGCCACCTAGCAGGTCGAGACCCGCATCCCCGGCGGCGACGGCAAACATTGCTCCTGGTTCGGCGCGGGCAAGCTGGCCAAGCTCCCAGATCGCCTGGTCGCTGGCGATCGTGTCGTTGGCGCCGCCCTGCGTCACCTCCTGTGCGAGGAGCATGCCCTCAGGGCCCAATGCTTCGGTGAGAATGCCCTGCAGCGCCTGGAGCACGGGAAACAGCACCGTCGGCCCGCCGGCATGCGTGAGCTGGAAAGCGTAGTCGTGCAGAAAGGCTGCCTCGTCGACCGGGGACTCCGGGGGCAACGCTCGTAACCGCTCGCACGCTTCGCGGACGCGCGGCAGCGAGAATTGGTCCCACACCCTGCATGGACCACCGAAGCGCGCCGAGAGCGCCTGGCTCCGCGCGAGAAACGACGTCATCTCCTCGGGTTCGAGCACTGAGGCACGGATGTATTGGAACCCGTTCGCGATCGTCCATTCGCGGAACATGTGCGGCGGGTCGACGTCGGCCTCGGCGTAGGCGCGGTCGCCGCCGGGCTTCCTTCCGTGGTCAAGCGCGGCGACCAGCGGTGTCAAGGGCTGAGGATGGTGGTCCTCGTTCCATCGCCAGGTGTGGCGTGGAGCATCGTCACTGGGCCATTCCACCGGGAACTCCGTTCCGTCTTCACATGCGTAAACCGAGACGTTCGGCGCGATTGTCATGAATCTCTCCGGGATGCTGGCGTTCCTCGAACCGCGCGACGCGCCAGGCCACCTGGTCGCGATAATACCGAAAACGCCGCGAAGCCGTGGAATCTTCGCTAACGCGAGGGGCTCGCGCCACGCTCGCCATGCGCGCTCTGTGCCACCACCATCGCCGACGCCGCAAGGTCGAGCACGGACTGCGCCTCCTCTCCGAGCTTGTGGCGGGCGTAGGCGAGGCGTTGCTCGCGTGTCTCCTCATCTGGGCGCTCCGTCCCCGCGAACAACCGCAACAACAGCATCTCCTCGAACTCTCGTGACATCTCGTCCTCCTCTTCGTAGGCGCTCCAAAAGCGCGGACCGGGGTCGCTCTTGCCCTGGCGGCGCCCTTGGGCGGTGTCTTCGTGTCCTGCTTCACCGGGCCACCCGTTGTTGTTCGCGTCCACGAACGGGACACGCCCGAGCGGGAAGCCATATCGCACTGACAGCTCCGCGGCCAACTCCCGGCAAAGCGCGATGTCCCGCGCGTCGTAGTCGTCCGCGTTCGTCCCCTGGGCGACCTCGACGCTGATCGCGCGGAAGTCGTGGATCCCGGCCGAAAAGCGTGGCACCAGCTCCTCTGGCAGCACGCGGCACACTCGTCCGCCACCGACGACGTAGTGCGCCATCCCTCCGTACCAGGGGTTGCCGCCGCTATCGCGCACGAGGTTGGTGGGGGATCGAAACCAGTTCAGCGTGCTGGTGTACTCGTCCGCGGCGCCGCGGCCCGGGATGCCGCTGCGCGTCGCGTGCCAGATGATGCCCACCACGTCGACTCGCCCCGTCTGCCACTTCCATGGGTGCAGTCGCACCACCGGCCAAATATCGTCGTGAATTCGCATGCGCACAGGACACGCGAGGCGACCGATACCTCCAAGACTCGCGTGTCAGCGCGCGCGCACCGTCAACGTCGTGGGCACGGTCACGAAGGGCGTTTGCGACGGCACTTGCGCACCATCTTCGTCCTCGATCGTGAAGCCGACCGCGTTGTAGTCCTCGATGTTTCCACGATCCGTATGGAGCCAGATGCCGGAACTATCCGCGAACACTTCGCCGGGCTCGGGCGTCTCACCGCGGATATACCACGCCTGGTAGCGCTTTCCCGCGGTCAAGCCGGGTGCATTGCTCATGCGCACGAAAGCGTCGGGCGAACCAGGCACGGAGAGAAGCGTCGCCCGGGCGCCGCCTGGACCCTCGGCCGGTATCGTGCGGAGCGTGTCGTCGGCGGCCGCGTTCACGACCGACTGTTGGCGCACGAGCTGCTGCCCGAGGCCGTCGTTGCCGTCCTCGCCCAGAGCCCATCCGCTGGCGGCCGCCACAACCAGCAGCAGCACGGCCGCGGCGGCCGCGCTGAACCACTGCCAACGCGGGCGTACGGTCGACGGCCGCACGACGCCGAGGCGGCGCGGCTCGGCTGCGATACGCTCCATCACGGAAGACTTGGTCTCCGGCGATGGCTCGCGGTCTTCGATCGCGAAGGGCAAAAGGCGCGCGGCGCGCACCATCTCTTCGTGCTCCGCACGGCAGGAGTCGCAACCGCCAATGTGGGCGCGAATCTCGCTCGCGGTACTTTCCGCGAGCACCCCAAGCGCCAACTCGGGCAGAAAATCAACCGGGTGCTCGTCGTGTTCAGTCAACGCCGATCACCCCTTTTTCTTGCAAGATGCCGCCGAGTTTGAGCAGGCCCAACCGCAGACGGCTGCGTACGGTTGGCGCAGGCACTCCAAGGAGTTGCCCGACTTCCTGGCTGGTGAGCCCGTGGAAGTACACGAGCTCGATGGCACTGCGCTGTTCGCTCGAAAGCGATTGGAGGGACCCTCTCACCTGGTCCCCGAGGATCTTCCGCTCTGCCTCCTCATCCGTGCGATCCGCCGACGGGCGTTCCAGGGCATCGTCGAGGGCGGGCAGTTCGGGCGCCCGCCGGCGCCTTCGCCGGAGCTCGTCAATGCACAGGTTACGCGTGATCGAAAGTACCCAGCTCCCCACGCCCGCTTTCATCGGATCATACTGGGCCGAACTCCGCCAAATGCGGACAAACGTCTCCTGCACCGCCTCCTCCGCGTCACTCTCGGAGGAGAGCATGCGCAAGGCGAAGGCGAAGCATTGGCGGTGGAAGCGATCATAGAGGGCTGCGAGGGCGGCCTCCCGCCCGATCGCAACGGATGCGATGAGATCCGCGTCCTCGGCGAGGCTGTAATCGCTCACGTATCCAGTTGTACGCGCTACGGACGCAATGCGATCACTCTCGGCGCGCAGGTAGCCGTCGACCTCCGTGTCGCCGGAGCCGGCGACGAATCTCCCTGCCTCGAAAATGGCGCCACACGAAGGGGTCGTCTCCCCCTCTCCACCGTAGTGGAGAGGGGGTCGGGGGCCAGGGGACACGGCCCGAAACACCCGATGAGTTCGCTATTTGCATCCCTTCATGCGGGCGCTCGCGACATCATCACCCCCCTGTCAGCGAACCACCTTTCACGCTACGATGCGCGTCCGATGACGATGATCGCGAGCCTCCCCGGAACCGCCGCCGTCGAGCGCTGGCTCCGGGCATGTCCGGGATTCGAAGGCGCAGCGGTGCGATCGCTCGAGGCCGCCGAGGGCGGCGCCTCCAACATTACCTGCCGCGTGGCCCTCACGAGCGCGCCCTATGCCGCCATCGCCCTGCGCATGCAACGCGACCGTGGCATTTTCGAGCCCTATGACGTCATTCGCGAGGGCGAGCTTATCCGCCGCCTGGGGAACACAGACCTGCCCGTGCCGCGCTTCATCGCCGGAGAGTCCGACCGGGGCGTGCTCGGCGCGCCCTTCATCAGCCTCGAATGGATCGATGCCCCCCACATGGGAAACGCCGGACCCGAGGCGGATTTCGGAGCTTTCACGCGTGCGGTCGCGGCCGTGCACGCGGTCGACTGGAGGGCGGCTGGCCTCGACTTCCTCGGCGTCCCGGCAAGCGCCGCGGACGGCGTGCAGGGAGAGATCGAGGCAGTCGCGGCGCGCATGCCGGGCTTCGGCTGCGCCGATAATCCGCTGTTGTCACGCGCGGTGGATGTGCTTCGCGCGACCGGCCCGGGCGATGGCCGCCTCGCCCTCTGCCAGGGCGACATCAACGTCTTCAACTACCTCTTCCGCAAGGGCGAAGTGGTTGGCATCGTCGATTGGGAGCAGGGGCGCATCAGCGACCCGCGTTCGGACGTGGGCCAGCTCGTGGCGCTGTCGCATCTCAAGGGCGCGCCCTGGGGACCGCCGGAGGATGTGCCGTTCGTGCAGATGTATGGCGCGGCGGCCGGAGAGCTAACCGCCGGGATGGCCTACTTCCGAGCGCTCTGGCTCTGGCAACTCGGCGTGATTTACCACGGCTGGATGTCCTTCAACGACTCCGAGCCGTGGTACTCGTGGTTGCAGATCGAGGATCTGCTGGGTCGGGCGTTAGACGATATCGGCTGAGAGCGGCGATCTTTTGCACCACGGAGACACAGAGGCACGGAGACGTATCTGGCGTTTTCTCTGGGACTCCGTGTCTCTGCGGATTTTCGGACGCTAACCACGTGGTTGCATCGCCTCGAAGCCCTCGTCGCCCTCGGCGGCGCGTTGCTCGCGCTCCTGCGCCTCCATCTCCTCGCGCCGTTCGCGCTCGGCGGAGTCTTCCAGCACGAGACGGCCGTGGGCGTCGACTTCGTAGGCCGCCTCCATCGGGTCGCCC
>JBKKBS010000313.1:0-3153 GCA_046713815.1 Tepidiformaceae bacterium | reverse complement strand
TCCCGAACGTCGAAGCGTGCTGGTCGACGGCAGGAGCGTCGGACCTCCTACTGAAGGTGCGGGCATCGAGCCCGGTCGCGCTGGAGCGACTGCTCGTCCGAATCCGAGCAACCGCTGGCGTCGACCGGACCCGCACCACAGTGCTGCTCGACACCCGCTTCGAGCGTGAGGCCGATCCCGCCGCCCTGCTCGCGGGCGCCTAACCGAGCCGAGCCCGAAGAGAGACGTACACCGGACGGGGTCCCCCCTCGTTGCTCCGGCACCGCCTTGAGCACGGTGCGGAGCACTCGCACGGGATCGGTGAGGCGGCTGCCTCCGGCTGTCAGATCGCCACCCATTCCTCGTGCGGCGCCCCGGGGTCTCGGGTCGTGACGTCGACGTAGCCGGTGTCGACCAGCATGGCGAGGTGGCGGTTCAGGTTCACTGTGGTCAGCCCAAGCTCGTTCCTGACCACAGTGAACTCAGCCCGCCCTTCGCCGCTGAGAAACGCAAGGATCCCAAGGCGGTACCGCTGTGCACCGTATCGTCGAGCAGATCGACGGCGCGCGGCTGATCGTGGATGCTCATTCGCCTTCCTGACGGCTCGCGAGGAGTGCGGCGATCCCCGCCGCGCACGCGACGCCACACCAGCGTCACGTTCCGCCAGAATATGCCCGCGAGCTCGACGACACGTCCTACGGGATCTACAACTTCAACTGGGGCTTCTCCCTCGAAAGTTTCGGTCTGTTCCCCGAAACCGGTACCGGAAACCGTTCCAGGCCTAAGTGCTCCCTCGCGTATTTACAATTGCCTATCCCGGCTGCAAACCGTCGCCAGGCGGTGTCCTCGTCTCGCCGTTATGGGTACCGAGAGCGACAAGACACGGCGTCCTTGCCTGACTCGGTTTTGCTCGGACATAGCCGTCCTGCGGTTCGTATTGCGAGCCGCCGGGGGCGAGCCCGGCTCCCGGGCTGTCTCGCTCGGATATGCGCCCGTACTATGAGAGCGAGTACTGAGCGATCAAGAGTTCCACCCATTTCGTCCAACCGTCTGGCAGGACGCCGTTCGACGCCACGCTGCATCCGGGTGGGAAGCTTCAGCCGCCCGCGCCGAATACGGGGAGCGCGCTCGACGGTGCGGCGCTCGCGATGATCGGGATGTCGACAATGTCGCTCGCGCCGAACGGCCCTTTGGGCCCGACGCGCCACCCGGCGTCGCGGATCGAGCCGTCGCGCCCCACGCTGACGTAGAGCTCGCTCGTGAACTCCAAGCCGAAGCCCCCGGCCTTCGATCCCATCACGAACGTGGCGCTCCCGTCCCGGAAGTTCTGTGACAACTTGCCGAACCCCGTCAGGAGCGGCAGGGGGGACCAGTCACCGGATACCTCCACCTCGGAGCAGTTGACCTCCCAGCCGAAGCTGATGGACTCGCCGGGTGCCCGCGGGCCCATCTCGGCCTTGCCCAGATCGCCCGAGAGCTTGAGTCCGGAGACGGCCGGCGGGCAGGGATTGGGTTTCACCGTCTCGGGAGCCGCGGCCGTCTCGGCCGGCGGCGCAATCTGGGGCATCACGCAGACGTCCGTGAGCAACGTCTCGGTGCCGGCCATCGGGGTCGCGCCATCGATGATCAGGTGCCACCAGGAGTCCCCGATGGTGTCCATGAACTGTGCCGCCAACTCGTTCTGCACGGGGTCGGCGATGTTCTGCAGCAGGGCATCCATGCGCCGATGCGAGATGCGCCACTGATTGCGAAGCGTGGCTTCGAGCTGCGTCTGGCGGTTGAGCCAGACCGAGTGATTCTGGAGCACCACCGGGTTGCACCTGTCGAAGACGCACTGTGTCGGGTTGGCAGCCCCGCCACACGCAAGAACGGCCAGGCGCGCGCGTTCCGTGTCCTCGGTGACGAGATCGTTGATCTGGGTCTGGAGCGTGCGAGCCGTCTCCAGCGCGGCGGTTGCATCCGCGGCGACGGGGACGGCGCTGATCGCGTTTCGAAGATCGGCCGAGCGTTGGATCTCGGCAGGGCTCGCCTTGAGCCGCCACGCCGCCTCCAATCCCTGGAGCTGCTGGGCGCGTGCCGTCCGGGCAGCGCTCTTGGCGCTGATCGCCGCATACAGCCTGCCGTAGTACTCCGGGTACGTTTGCGCTTTCTCGGCCAGGGCGGGATAGCCGATCGGCGGGAACACGCCGTCCTTGCCAACGGTCAGGTCACCGTAGTCCTCGTCGCGGGCCGCGCGCACCCCGACGCAGGTCAGCCGCTCCTCGCCCTGCTCCAACGGCCGCTTGAGCGCGGCTCGAAACTCGCACAGGGCCTCGGTGTCCTTCCCCTGGCAGAGCAACGCCATCGCCAGCGTCTCGCGCGCTTCGACGATCCAGGGCGACGCCCTGATCGTCCTACGCGCGTCGACAGCGGCCTCGCGGTGGCGTTGAAGCGCCACGAGCGCCGCGGCGCGGTTGGCCAGGAGCACGGTGGTCGTCGACAGGCTGTGCGCCGCAAGACGGCGCGGCTTGAGCGTGCGTGCCCGGTCCAGGAACGCGAGCGCCTCGGCGGGTCGATTGAGCTGCAGCAGCATCGCGGCGGCGTCGATCAGAAGCAGCGGGTCCGAAGGTTTGCGGACGCGCGCTGCGAGCAGAGCCGCCAGCGCGCCCTTGGGGGAGCCGGAGATGGCGGCGCCCGCCGCCAGGCGCTGTCCGCCCAGGCTCGTGCGCGCCAGGGGGTGGCGGGAGAGCCGTTTGTACCTGGACCCAGTGCTGCCGACGAGCCGGTTGGCGCGTGCGAGCGCGGCCGCGAACGTCAGTTGGCGCGGGGTGAGCGATCCTGGTCCCAACAGGGAGGGGATGCATCCGATGCGCGCAAGCGCCAGCCCGGCGCCCGACGTGGCATCGGAGGCCGGCTGCATGGAGTTGCGAAACGACAGCTTTCCGGTGACCGCGCTGGCCGCCGGCGCCATGGCGAGCGTGCAGGCGACCACAATGACGGCGAAGGCGCCTCCACCTCCAACCCGTGGCCTCCGCATCATCAGCGCAACCTAATGTCCTAGACCGCGAGGTTCAAAACACATGCACTCGACCGGTTGGAGCGACGTCAGCTCGGGAGCGGCAGTTCTCCGATGTTGCGCAGCACCCCGACCGTCGGGGCCATCGTGCGGAACGCCTCGTCCTTCTGCAGGACGCC
>JBKKBS010000312.1:0-9625 GCA_046713815.1 Tepidiformaceae bacterium | reverse complement strand
GCGTCGTAGAGGCGCTGGGCATTGCGGCCCCGTGCGAGCGTCCATTGCTCCAGGTATTTGAGCTGCGTGTTGGCGAGGGCGGCGGCCATCGAGTGCATGCGGTAGTTGAAGGCGAGCGAGTCGATCTTGTCGCGGTATTCGGGCAGCTCCAGTTCGGCGTAGAGGCGATGCGGGTGGGTGCCCATGCTCATCGCGCGCTCATAGACCTCGCGGTCGTCGCAGATGAGGATGCCGCCTTCTCCGCCGGTGAGGTTCTTCGAGGCCTGGAGCGAAAATGCTCCCGCAGTCCCCCAACCGCCGAGGAGCCGTCCCGCGTGCTTGCCGCCGTGGGCCTGGGCAGCGTCCTCGATCACGGCGATGCCGCTGCGGTCCGCGATCTCCATGATGCGCGTCATGTCGGCCGGGAAACCGAAGATGTGGACGACCACGATCGCCTTGGTGCGCGGCGTGATGCGCTGTTCGATGGAGGCGGGGTCGAGCGTGAATGTGGCGCGGTCGATGTCGGCGAAGATTGGGATGGCGAGGTTTTGGAGGACGCAACTGACGGAAGCGCCCCAGGTATAGGGGGAGACAATCACCTCGTCGCCGGGCAATACGCCCGCGCCGTGGAGCCCGAGCATGAGCGCCGCCGTGCCGCCGTTCACGGCGAGGCCGTACTTGCGCCCGTGCATCTCCGCGAAGGCACGCTCGAAGTCGCCCTGGGTACCTTCGGCGCCGACGGGACAGAGCGTCTCTTCGGTGATCACGCGTGTGATCTCCGCGAGCGCCTCGGCGTCGACCAGCGGCCACGGCGGGAGAGCGGCGGTGACGGTGGGATTCCCACCGAGAAGCGCGGGTGCGTCAGGCATGGGTAGAAGTATACGGACGACGAGTCCGTCCGTACGGGCCGTTTGGTACCGCGCGAATTCCATCCGTGCCCGCTCGAGATCGTCCGGCGTGCCTACGTCGAACCACGGGCCAAGGACGGGGACGGCCCGCACATGGGCGCCTGAATCGGCGAGGACGGCGAGGGCCTGGGGTAACTCGTATTCGCCACGCTCCGACGGAACCAGGCCATCGGTCGCGGCCCAGACGGCGGGACCGAGCACGCCGAACCCGGCGTTGTTCCAACGCGTATCCGACGTTCCAGTCGGTGGTTTCTCGACAATACGCACAACGCGAGAAGTTGCGCCCCGTGCCAGGAACCCCGGCCCGGCCACGTAGACGGCAGCGCCGCGGGCGGGGTCATCCACTTCGTTCACGGCGATCACATGGTCGGCACGGGCACTGGCCAGTATGACGCGACCATAGTTCTCGGGACGCACCAGGATGTCGCCCCAGCCGAAGAAGAACTTGTTGCCACCACAGAAGTCGCTGGCGAGGGCGAGCGCGCGGGCGGTGCCGTCGAGCGTCTCCTGGCGGCGGTAAGCCAGGCGAATGCCGTACGCGGCGCCGTCTCCGAGATCAGCCTCGATGAGCTCGGCATGGTGGCCCGTCACGATGAGGGCTTCACGCACGCCGGCGCTCGCGAGGCCGGCGAGAATATGCCCGATGATCGGCCGCTCGCCGACGTCCAGGAGCGGCTTGGGGTAGTTTGCCGTGATTGCGCCGAGCCGTGTGCCGCGGCCAGCGGCAAGGAGGACGGCCTTCGACACGGTCACAGGATCTCGTATCCGTCGGAAGCAAGAACTCGGAACGCAGGCCCGCCCGTCGCAGTCGTGGTTGCCTCTATAACGGCGTCCACGCGGTCTGGTGGACAAGCCGCCAGCGCGTAGCCACCAAACCCGGCGCCCGTGAGCCGGGCGCCGTATGCGCCCGCCTTGCGCATGGCCGCGCATAGACGGTCGAGGGCCGCGGTGCTGCAACGGAAGTCCTGGCGAAGGCTGTCGTGGGAGGCGTTGAGGAGGGCGCCGAACGCCATCAGATCGTCTGCGTTTAACGCGGACTCGGCGGCTCCCACGCGTTGCGCCTCGGAGAGGATGTGGCGCGCGACCCCTCGCACCGGCATTTGCGCCCGTGCATCCACGGAGCTGTTCGTGAGGGAGATGATGCGCGTCACGTCCGCATCCACTCCGTGTGCCACCGTGTGGGCCGACACCTTCTCCGGGAGGTCGTCCACAAGCACGTCGACTACTTCGACATCAGCGACCTGGCCAAGGGTGAGAGGGTAGTCGAGGTCCACGCCGACCTGGTCAGCGAGGAGGAGGGCGGCGAGCCGGGCACCGACGACGCGTTCGTTGTAGGCGGTGCGAGCGGCGCCTCCCTTTGGCGCCTCGTCACCGGAATAGGCAACGACAATGGCGAGGCCCTCCGGCAGGGCGACGTGCCGACGCAGTGGCGGGAGGAAGTCTATGCGCAGCGCGTGATCGCGCCGGGCGAAGGCGATCACCTCCTGGTCCATGCCGCCCGTTTCCACGCCAACGTGCCGCTCCGCGACGATAGCGCGCCGGACGACCTCCTCGCGGTCGAGACCGCCGCCCCACACCTCGTTGAGCGCGGCGATGGCGGCAACCGTGAGCGCAGAGGACGATGAAAGCCCTCCACCCGCGGGGAGGTCTCCGCCCACGCGGATGCTCGCGCCCCGGCCAGGCGCCAGGTTCGCGAGCTGGGACACGGCGCCCGCAATGTACCGTAGCCAGCCGTGGTGGCCTGCCAGGACCGAACGATCGACTGTCCCGGCCTCGGGGAACGCCGCGGAGGTGGCGACGATCACATTGGAGTCGTCCGCGGCCACAGTCACGGTGAGCGAGCGAGCGATGGCGATCGGCAGGACGGGGAGCTGCGAATAGTCGGTGTGCTCACCGATGAGGTTGACTCGGCCAGGCGCGCGGACGGCCACACGATCAGAGGTCATTCACGCGATTGTCGGGCTCAGAGAGGCGGGCCGCCAACATTGCGTGATTTAGGCGGCATCGGGACAAACGCGCTCGTGCGGGCGATGTACTCTTCGTAACCCGGTCGCCGCCGCTTGAGCGACCGTTCGAGCAGCGCGACCCCGGACACTCGCACGAGGAGCCAGCTCATGAGAAGGGGGCTGACAATCACCCAGAGGTGCTCGGGGCGGCTGGCGGCGACGAGGAAGATCCCCCACCAGACGAGGAAGTCCCCGAAGTAGTTTGGATGGCGCGTGTAACGCCAGAGACCGCGATCCATCACCTTCCCTTCGTTGGCGGAGTCCGCCTTGAAACGCGCGAGCTGAAGGTCGCCGATGCTTTCGAAGGTGAGGCCCACGGCCCACACGGCCAGCCCGAGCCAATCAAACACGGTAAATCCGTCAGGGCCGTTCGTTTGGGCGGCCTGCAGCGGCAGTGATACGACGAACATGAGCGCGCCCTGTAGCCCGAACACGGTGAACAGGCTGATCACGGGGAAACGGGCTCCGTAGCGTTGGCGCATGCGCCTGTAGCGGTAGTCCTCGTCCTTGCCCCAATTACGCCACAAGAGATAGGCGGTAAGCCGCAGCCCCCACGCGGTGGCCATCAGCGTAATGAGGAGTTTTCGCCCCTCGTAGCCGTCGCCAACGATGAACGCGGCCCCGGCGACGAGGACGAACCCGAAGCCCCAGAAAATGTCGACGACACTGGCATCACGCCGCGCGAGGCTCAGCAACCATGCCGCGATCATTAACGCGACTATCGCGGCTGCGGCAACAAGGGCTACTACTTCGAGCATCGTGTGGCCTCTTTTCAGTTGTCCCGTGGCTCTGGCGTCCGGTGGGCGCCAATCCAGTCGTCGACGGCCGTCCACTGTCCCCAGAGCCATTGGGTGCGAGCGTCGTCCTCGAGGGGCACGTTGTCTCGAGAGATTCGCCAAAAACGTATACGAACATTGCGCCCTGTTAGATCACCAGAAAGCAGTGCGCGGTAACTACCGGCCACCTCCAATCCCGTGTGAGCGCAGAAAACGGGATCCGCCTCCGGCGCGGCATCGAGCAGCGTGAGCGAGCCACCGAGACGAGGGGGGAGCACATACCTGAGCGTGGATGCCCTGCTGGCAGATTGCGGGTCAGTTTCTAGCAGCCGCCCGATCACACGCTCGCGGCGCTGTTCGCTAAACAGGGCGCCCTCCGGGTAGATGAGGACCCCGCCGCGAGGCCCAAGGTCGCGGGTGAGTTCCCGGATGAGCCGCGTGAAGCGGTCGGTATCCGATGTCCCCATACGCACGAATGCGTTCGCCAGGCGGTTGCCCACGATGTCGATACATGGGTCACGCAAAAGCCAGCGGTTAATGATCCAACGCAAGCGTATCCCGTGCCGGGCCGAGCCATAGACAGCGCCGATGAGGTTGTCCACGGGCGACGCGTGGCGGATGAAGAGCAGGATCGGCCCGGAGGCCGTCAGTTCGTCGCCCTTGACGGTGACGCGAAGGCTGAAGATGCGGACGCCCGCGCGGAAGAGAAACGACGCCCACCAGCATTCGAGGCGGAAGTTGCGGTCGAGGTACGCCTGCGACGGCACGCCGATCCTGCCCGCGGATCTCGCCCAGATCACGCCGGCCATGATGATGCCGGCCATGGTCGCCGCGAGGTAGGCGATGAGCATGATCAGACACCTCGCAAGGGCGAGGCGCCGGCGCGGGAGGTCAAGCAGCAGGGCGAGCGCGAACAGCAATGGAGAGAGCAGGAGGACGGCGGCGAAGGCGATCGCATAGGCGGGAATCGTGATCGACCGCCGCAACCAGGACGGCGCCGTGGGCTCCCGGACGCTCGGGAACGCGACCACGCGCTCATCCGCCCGGGCGAGAGTACTGTCCATTTCGGCTACTCCACGCGGCCCGCTTCACGGTCTTCGGCGAGGTGCCGCAGGGCGAGATCGACGCCGCCGAGGCGACGCTGGCCTTCGGCGCGGGCCTCGCCGCGGTGGGAAGACATCACGAGGTAGTCCGCGAAGGCGGCGTCGACGGAGTTGGTGTAGCCCATGAGATCCTGGGCGCGGTTGGTCGCGACTTTGCCCTGCCGCAAGATCCAGGGCGACCCTTCGGCCACGCGGCGGGCGTAGCGCATGGTCTCGAATTCGAGGTCGCCGGGTGGGTGCACGCGATTCACGAATCCGAGCTCCCGGGCTTCCGTGGCGGGCATGAAACGGTTTTCGAAGAGGAACTCCTTGGCCTTTTTCGGGCCAATGTCATGGGGCACGGAGTAATACTCGAGCAGCGCGGGCAGGAAGAGGGCATCGTCGGCCGCGAAGACCAGGTCCATAGCCGCGGCAATCATCCAACCGCCGTAGATGCAGAACCCCTCGACCATGGCGATCGTGGGAATATCGAGGTTGCGCCATTTGATCGTGAGGTCGTAGTTGTAGTGGCGAAAGTTGTCGTACCAGGCGAGGCCGGATCCGTCGGACGGGATGCCGTGCTCCTCGCGCCAGGCAGCCTGGTCAGGGGTGCCGAGATCGTGGCCGGAGGAGAAGTTGCCGCCCGCTCCGCGGACGACCGCGACGCGAACCTCGGGGTCAGCGGCGGCGCGATCGAGGGCGGCATCGAGCTCATCGAGGAGCGCGTAGCTCTGTGCGTTGCGGTATTTGGGCCGGTTGAGCGTGATCAAGGCGACGCGATCGGACGCGGAATAGAGGACGTTCTCGGATTCCATGCCCCGTACTCTAACGCACATCGGCGGGACATCGCGGACGCTTGATTTACCACGGAGAGACGGAGGCACGGATGATTCTGAGTCTCCGTGTCTCTGTGTCTCCGCGGTTCCTACCTATAGCAGCTCGAAGTGGTGTTCGGAGAGTTTCGCGCAGCCATCCAGGCCGAACGCGACGCCCTCGGATTCGAGCGTCTCGCGCTGAATCTCGGCGCCGAAGCCCGCGCCACGGGGGCTAATGCCACCGCTTGCGTTGACCACGCGCCACCATGGAACCCCGTCCGTATCGGACAGCGCCCGCAGCGCGTAGCCCACCGCCCGCGATCCCCGCGCCACGCCAAGCGCGCGCGCCACCTGCCCATACGTCACCACGCGCCCGGCCGGGACCGTCGCGACGCACGCATACACGCGCTCGAAGTAGTTGTCGCCAAAGGTGTCCGGCCTGCTGGTCACAGTGCGCAACGTCGATGGTGGATCATCCACGGTCAACTCGAATCGACAATCGTCAATCGACAATCGACAATCCATCCTCATGGAACCAGCCCTCGGCGCACTCTCCGGCATCCGTGTCGTCAACTGCGGCCAGATCCTCGCTGCGCCGTTCTGCGGCACGCTTCTCGGTGAGTTCGGCGCGGAAGTGATCAAGGTCGAGCCCCCTGGGGGCGAGCCGAACCGGGGGAGCGTCTCCTTCGCGCAGGACAACCGCGGGGCAAAGGCGATCACCCTCGACCTCTACAAGCCTGAGGGCAAGCGCCTGTTCCGTGCGCTTTGCGACAAGTCAGACGTGCTCATCGAGAACTTTCGTGCGGGCACGCTCGAGCGTATGGGGTTGGCTCCGGAATCGCTCCGACAGACGAATCCCGGGCTGGTGGCAGTGCGCATCAGCGGCTACGGGCAGACGGGACCGTACGCGGCGAAGGGCGGCTTCGACCGCGTTGCGCTGGCCTTCGCGGGCGCGACCGCGGTCACGGGCGAGGAGGGGAGGCCGCCGGTGCGCCCCGGTTATTTCTTCGCCGACTACGGGGCGGGGGTGTTTGCCGCCTTCGGCACGCTCGCGGCGTTGCGCGCACGGGACGTGACAGGTAGGGGGCAGGACGTCGACATGGCCCTTTATGAGGCCGTCTGGCGGATGAGCGGCACGCACATCGCTAACTACGGCATGTCGGGTAAGAATCGGCCCGCTACGGGCAACTATTACCCCGGCGTGGTGCCGGCGGAACAGTTCAAGACCAATGACGGGCACTTCCTGGTTATCAACGCCACCACACAACGGGCCTTCGAGCGGCTCTGCGAGGCGATGGAGATGCCCAATCTCGTCGCCGATTCGCGTTTTACGCCGCGTAAGCACCTTCTCGAGAACCACGCTCTGATCCACGGGATCGTGGGCGGGTGGGTGGCCGGGCGCACGCTCGCCCAATGCCAGGTCGCGCTCGACTCGTGCGGCGTGCCCGCGACGCCCGTCTACGAGACAAGCGACATCGTCGCCGACCCGCACTTCGCCGCGCGCTACCAGGTGCGGAGCGTCGAGACCCACGACCATGGGCATCTACTCCAGCCGGGCATCGTGCCGCGCCTGACGGCCACGCCCGGTGGCGTCTCAGGCCCGGCCCCGCGCCTGGGCGAACACAACGCGGAGATCCTATGCGGACTGCTAGGGATCGGGGTCGCGGAACTCGACCGTCTGCGTAACGAAGGCGTGATTTAGGATATCGGGCGCACGACGAAATTGCCGCCAGCGGCCCCGCGGGGCGAACGCTGGCGGCATTCTTTTGTGTTGGCGCGCGCGGGAGAGGGTCCGGCGCGCCGGATGACGACTACGATTCAGGCGGCGCTACGGTGCTCTTCGTTGGTGATGAAGTCCATGTCGCTCAGCCAGTTCTTGAACTCTTTTTCCACGCCACAGACCTTGCATTCGCCGCGGCTCATGGGGCCGCTGGGCTCATCGATCCGCCACCGGTGAAAGTGGCCGTCGTCGGGCCGTGTGGCGGTTTGCGTCTTCTCAGCCATTGGTGGTCTACCTCCTTTCAGGTTGACCGGGCTGCATCCCCTCGGCTACGCTTGCTTTGGGTTAGCCCAAGCACTATCGCTTTCGTAGTGCTGCATCCGGAGTCTAACATCCGGTACACCCAAGTCAATACCATTGGGGCTTTCGAATGGGTAAAGCTTTCCGCCAATCGAATGGCGAGAGTGTGCCGGGCCAATCGCGCGACGCCGATGGCCGCAAATCCTATAACCACTCCTGTACAATTGCCCGCACCCTCGACGTCCTCGGCGACCGCTGGACCCTCCTCATCCTGCGCGACCTGATGGCGGGCCTTCGCCGCTACAGCGACATCCTTGAGAGCTGCGGCGGGATGTCCCCCAACGTGCTCTCCGACCGGCTGAAGCGGCTCGAAGCGGACGGCCTCGTCCACCGCGAATATCACCGCGAGCTTCCCCCGAGGGTCGAGTACACGCTCACCGAAACGGGATGGTCCGTGCGCCCGGTTCTCCTTTCGCTCATCAACTGGGGCGAAGAAAACCTTGCTTCAGCCATCACGGAAAAATCCGCGGGGAAGGAAATAACGGCGGATTTTGCGATGCGGGTTATTCCCGCCTTCAGCTTCCGGCCGGAACAGGCGCATGGACTGACCGCAACGATGGTGGTCGAGATCAGCGACTGCGAAGACGGCAACACATGGACCTTCGCCATCCGCGATGGCCACATCCATCCCCGCCGCAATGCACTCCCGGAAGCAGACGTCCACATGAAGACGAACACTTCCGGTTTTTTTCGCTTCATTCACAACGAGGCCCTTCCCGAAGACTGCGGCGAGGTGATCGGCTCCGCCGTGATGGCCGCCGCCATCCAGTCCTGCTTCGTCGCGGAATGACCCCAGCCGCTTCCGCCCGCTTCGCTCCTCGCGTACGCTCTCGCCGTGATCATCCTCCTTTACGGCGCGGACGAACTCGGCATGCGCCGTCGCATGCAGGAGTTGAAGGATGAGGCGGACGGTGGCACCGGCATGCTCTCGACCAACCACACCGTCGTAGACGGCCGCGACGCGAAGCCCGGCGACGTGATCGCGCCAGCGATGGCCATGCCCTTCCTCGCCCCGCGCCGTCTCGTGGTGGTGGAAAACCTGCTAGAGCGATTCGAGACGAACCCCTCGGAACAGCGGCAACCGCGCAGCCTCACCCCATGGGAGCCGTTGTTCGCGGCTCTCGCGGCGGGCCTTCCGGAGACGACTCTGCTGGTCTTCGCCGGTGTCCTCGACGGATCGAAACGAAACCCCCTGGTGGACCGGCTCAGAAAGCTGCCAAATGTTATCAACGAGCAGTATCCCGAGCTGAAAGGCGAAGCCCTGACGCGCTACATCCGCGACGAAGGCGCGGCGCGCGGCATCCGCTTCCGCTCCGGGCCGCCACAGCGGCGGCATGTCGGCAGCGACGAGTGGGAGCACGCGGGGCTACATGGCAGGCCGATAACAGACCCGGTGGAGCTGCTGCGAACGCTCCTCCAGGGTGACACGCTCGGCATCGCGAACGAACTCGACAAGCTTGCGCTCTACAGCATGGGCCGCGACGTGACCATCGACGATGTCTTCGAGGTCTCGGCCGGGGCGCGCGAGTTCGACACATTCGCCTTCACCGATGCCGTAATGGATGGCCGCCTCGAAGTGGCACTAAATGTGATGAGGCGCCTGCGAGAGGATGGCATGGACGACGGAGGCCTGCTTGCCATCCTCCTAAGCGCCTACCGTCGCCTTGCACCTGTGGTCGACCTGGTGGAACAGGGCGCCTCGCCCGAGCAAATCGGGGCAACAATGGGGAAAGCGGGTAGCTTCCCGAACCTGCGCGATAAGGCGATCAACCGGGCGCGCGGACTCGGCGCCACGGGTCTGCGGCACGCCTACGAGCTGATGGTGGAAGCAGATCGAACGAACAAGCTCGGCGAGGTCGACGAGGAGCTTTCCCTCGATGTGGTCGTGATGCGGCTGGCGGCGCTGGCGCCGCAGGGCGCACCCGGGCGGCGGTAACGCCGCATCCCCGGCGGGCGCGAAGTTGGAACGATCCGTATGC
>JBKKBS010000311.1:0-2503 GCA_046713815.1 Tepidiformaceae bacterium | reverse complement strand
CTTCCATCTCAGCCAGCTCCTCGATTTTCGCGACCTGCCAGGCAAGGTGGTAAAGCCCGACCGATCCCCGAGGCGGGGACGGCGCGTTCTCGCCTACGTCCATCAGCCCAAGGTCGTGGTGGTTCGTGCCTCCCTGCGCACGCAGGAAGGCCATGCGCCCGCTTTCGCGTCCGATCTCTTCGAAGCCGAACGCATCCTTGTAGAAGGTGACGGCCGAGTCGAGATTGCGCACGTAGAGGACGGCATGGTTGAGACGGGTGACTGGTACTGGCATTGGATTCTCCTTGTGTGATTGGTGCGGTTTAGAGTTCGGCGGCTTCTGTCGCGAGGGCTGCTTTCCCGGCCTTTAAGATGGCCGCGATTTCCGTGACCCGCTTGCCCTGGAAGCGCGCCGACCCGAGGTCGATTTCGTCCGGGACCGCGCCGCCGCCGCTGTCAAACGTCGCGCCGAACGGCGTCCCGGATTTGTACTGGATGGGGTCGGCGTAGCCTGGCGGCACGATAATGCAGCCCCAGTTGTAGAACGTGTTGTAGAGCGCGATCAGCGTGCTCTCGTGCCCGCCGTGGCGGGTCGAAGCGCTCGTGAACCCGGAGACCACCTTATCCACGAGCTTGCCCTGCATCCACAGCCCGCCCGTCTGGTCGATGTACTGCTTTAACTGCGCCGTGACGTTCGAGAACCGCGTTGGCGACCCAAAGATCGCCGCATCCGCCCACTCCAGGTCCTCAAGCGTCGCCTCTGGCAGTTCACGCGTGGCCTCCGCGTGGGTCACCCACTTCGGGTTACGGGCGATCGCTTCCGGTGGCGCCAACTCCTTCACCTTCCGCAGCCGCACCTCCGCACCCGCGCCCCGCGCGCCGTCCGCAATCGCGGTCGCGAGCGCGTGCACATTCCCGGTGGCGCTGTAGTAGATGACGGCGACATTGACCATGCGTACTCCCGAAGTCGCTTACGATGTGTAAGTATCGTAGAACGCCTGCATTCCCGGCGTCAAGTAGCTTACTTGTGGTAAGATGCTCGCATGGATGGGAACCCAACAGCGTTCTGCCCGCGCTTTCATCACGCCATCGAACTTGTGGGACGACGCTGGACCGGGGCGATCCTGCGCGCCATGCTCTCTGGCCGCACGCGCTTCAGCGACATCGCCGGCGCCGTCCCCGGTCTCAGCGATCGCCTCCTCTCCGAGCGCCTGAAGGAACTCGAGGCGGAGGGCGTGATCGAACGCTGCGTCTACCCCGACACCCCTGTCCGCATCGAATACCAGCTCACCGCTAAGGGGCACGCTCTCGAGAACGCCGTCGCCGCCGTCGCCGAATGGGCCGAAACATGGGTCGAATCGCCGGACCTCGCCGCCGCCACCCGCTAACGCTGCCGATACGACTCGCGGCGATGACCCGCCTCCACTACCAGCACGAGTAGTACGTCGTCGTGAATCTCATAGACCACCCGGTAGTTGCCGACGCGAATCCGCCATTCTTTCTCCTTACCCGCCATCTTCTTCACGCCGACGGGACGAGGCTCGGTAGCCAGCCCGTCGATGGCGGGCCGAATTCGGCGCAAAACGCCTGGACCGAGTCGGGCGAGCTGTCGTCTTGCCCGAGAGGTGAAGTCAATTTCATATGGCGGCCGGCTAGAGGCCAAGTTCTTGCTTCACTTGTTCCCACGGAATTGTCGGCTCGTTCCGGTCGAAGTTCGCCAGGGCCGCCAGGTCGAGTTCCATCTCGCGGTTCCAAAGCAGCTTCTGAAGCCCCAGGAAATCCTCGTACGAAAGCAGGGCAGCCACCGGCCTGCCGTCGCGCTCGATGACGGTCGCATCGCCCATCTCCCCACCGTCTTCGAGCTCCGCCAACGCTGCCACGGCGGCCATGACCGCCTCCGGCGTGTCGCACACCGTTTCCCACGCGATGGGCCAATCGTTGTCAGGTACGTCCAGGATTTCACGCACGTCCATCGCATCAGACTATCACGCCGGGTGAAGGATCTCCCGTAGCGCCGCGCCCACCTCGTCCACCTGCGCGTCGTCGGTCGGGCAGTAGCCGCGGCCGCCCCTGGCCGCGTGTGGCTGGGCGCGACATCATCCTTGGGCGGCGTTAGTGGCCAGTGGAGCGCCGCCGCGGTACACACCCGGAGCGATCACGCCGGGTGGAGGATCTCGCGCAGCGCCTCGCACACCTCGTCCACCTGCGCGTCCGTCATCGACGGGAACAACGGCAGGCTGATGGCCCCATCGAAGATGTGCTCTGCCACGGGGAAGTCTCCCGTTTGCCAGCGCCCGAGCTTCTGGTAGGCGCTGAAGTAGTGGAGCGGGATGAAATGCACGGATGTCTGGATGCCCCGCTCCGCGAGCTGCGTGATTACGTCATCCCGTTGCACCGGCGACTGCTCGTTCTTCACCCGCACCATGAAGATGTGCCACGCACGATGGTTCTGCTCGTCGAAGGCCGGCAGGATGAGGTGCTCCTCGTCCCGCAGGTTGGCGAAATACCGCTGGGCGATGCGCGT
>JBKKBS010000310.1:0-3955 GCA_046713815.1 Tepidiformaceae bacterium | reverse complement strand
CTGCGAGACCTCGAGCCAGTTGCCGTCGGGGTCGCGGAGGAAGGAGATGCGCGCGGTGGCGCCGATGTTGCGCGGTGGCTGGCCTTCACGGGCGCCGCGCGCGACGGCAGCCGCGTGCTCCTCATCGGTGTCCCACACTTGCACGGTCATGTAGCGGTAGCCAGGACCACGTAACTCCCCGACCGGCTGCTGCGCTGCATCCTCTTCGAGGATGATGACCGTATCGCCGCAGCGATAACGGTTATTCCCCGCGGATTCCCAGTCGAGCGCGCCGCCGTAGTAGCGGTTTGCGTTTTCGAGCGAGGAAACGTGGATGAGCACGCCGATGCCGCTGACACCTTCGTGGCCGACAGGAACAAGCCTCACGGCGTTACCATCCGGGTCGACGAGCGAACGCGGTGCCGCATTCCCCTCGCGGGCGATCAACAGTTCGCGGTAACCGGCGACCGTGCCTTCCGGCACCGGGTCGCGTGAGGCGTTGAGCTTGAACACCGAGCCGTTCATCCCATGGCGGTGCTGGTGCACGCCCCCACCGACAGGGAGGATCTCCTCGAACGCGAGGCCCACTTCGCCTTGCCAGAACCCGAGCTGGTCGTCGATCCGGTTGGTGAAGATGCCGATGTCGAGATGTTGTTTCGCGAGACGCACGGGACCCTCCATGGCGGCAACGAGTCGCGGGCGTGGAATGCCACCCCCTACCCCGCGGCGCATCGCCAACTGGAGCATCCACCATGGTCATCATCGTCGGCAACGTGAAGCCGTTGTAGACCGACTCCCGCCGCATCCCCTCGGTCCGAGGAGAACTTCAACGAACGCGTCGACTTCAGCTCCTTCGACCGCGCGCAGCGGCTCGGCGGCTTCATCCGCATGGGCAAGCTCAAGCTCGACCTCGTGCATGACGGCGTCGGCGCGATCTATAGGCACGTTTCGGACGAGAACTCCGGAAACGACTTCGCCCGCGCCCATTAAATTGTGGTGCCATTGTTGTTACAACGGCGTGAACTGATCGGCCGGGACTGCCGTATACATAAACAAGGCCCGGAAGACGAATCGTGCGCATGCGAGCGAAATCGGGGTCTCCAACGTCTATCACGCAGGTGGCGCCCCGATCAGGACGTGAGGCGGAAAACAGGATAGTTGGCGCAACGGAAACGAGGTGTCGCGATGCTGGTCAAAGGGGAAGTGAAGTGCCTGCATTGCGGGTTCATCAGCGGCGAGTGGGTGGGCGCCAAAGGGTCGCCTGTGTCTGTCGCCGGGTACAGGCCCCGTGATGTTCAACAGCCATTGGGGGACAGGGAGGGGCATGTGCGTTGTGCGCGTTGTGCTGGGTCCGTGTTCCTGGAAGGCGTGGAGCCGGTGATCTCGGGCTACCGGCTGCGACGCATCCAGCGCCTGCGCGCCCAGATCGCGGCGCTCGACGGACGGGGCAGAGCGGCCTGATCGTTCAGGCTCAATCGGGACAGCCCGTCGCTTGCGCTCCGGCTCGGATGCATAATCCGCAACATGATCGACCACATCGTCTACGCCGCGCCCGACCTTGACGCCGCTTGCAACGAACTCGAGGCGAAGCTCGGCGTGCGCCCTTCGCCCGGTGGCAAGCACACCGGCCGCGGCACGTACAACGCACTCCTCGACCTCGGAGACTCCCGCTACCTGGAAGTGATCGCGCCCGACCCCGAACAACCGCCGCCCGAGCGGCCACGCCCCTTCGGCCTGGATTCGGTGACGGTCGCGCGGGTGGTGACGTGGGCGGCAAAAGCCCCGGAGATAGATGAGCGCGTGGCAGCTGCGCGGAACGCAGGCTACGATCCCGGGGAGGCGCTGGGCATGTCCCGCGCGCGCCCGGATGGGGTGGTGCTGGCGTGGAAGCTCACGCTGCGCGAGGAACCCGCCGCCGACGGGCTGATCCCGTTTTTGATCGACTGGGGCGACACGCCGCACCCCTCGGCCACGGCGGCGCACGGATGCCTGCTGGTCACGTTCCGGGCGGAGCACCCGCGGCCAGCGGCCGTGACGGCGATGATGGAGGCGCTGGGCGAGCGGCTTGAGGTGCGCGAGGGGCCGCACCCGCGCCTCATCGTGGAGCTCGCGACCCCGCGCGGACGCCTGGAACTGAGCTGAAACTGGCCGCGAGCTGTCAAATCGAGCGGCGCTGCTGCCGGATGGCGTGGCCGGTGCTACGCTGATGGCATTACTCAAAGTCATGGTGAGGACTAGCAACGTTGGCGACGAAAGATCCACGGGAGCCGTTTACGCGGATCTCCGTGCAGGAAGCGAAAGAAAAGCTCGATAAGGGCGAGGCCGTGATGGTCGATGTCCGCAACCCCGATGAGTACATCGAGATACACGCGTCCGGCGTCCGACTCATCCCCGTGAACACGGTCGTGGAGGAAGTGCGCCAGATCCGCGACCTCGCGGGGGACAAGGACGTGCTCTTTATTTGCAAGAGCGGGCAGCGCAGCGCCCTCGCGGCGGAGTACGCAACGGCCGCCGGCCTCGATGACCGCGAACTTTACAACGTCGAAGGCGGCACCACCGCGTGGGCCGAGGCCGGTCTCCCCACCGGCGACTGACCCACGACGCCAGTCCGAGCGCGAGCGTCAGCGAGGGTCCGCTGGCGCCCGACGGGCTCGTCCGTCGCGAATGCTCTCACACGGACCAGCGCCCTACCTCGCGGCGCTGCCCCGGTCAAGTAGCGATCCCTTGACCGGACGGTAAACGAACCTACGATCTTCGCGTCCGCGTATCGATGTACGCAGGGCAAGGTCAGGGAGGGAAATTGTGAAGGACAGCATTCGAAGGTCAAGGTGGGCATGGATCGTCGCCCTCGTTTCCGTCATGGCGCTCATCGCGGCGGCCTGCGGCGGGGACGACGATGACGACGACGGCGGCGGCGCCGCCGTTAAGGGGTTTAGCGATGCGGGATACAAGACCGCGGGGCTCGACAAGACGAAGGAAATCACGGTCGATGGCAACATTGTGATCGGCATCTCAAGCGCGCTCTCGGGCGACGTCAAGGGACTCGGCGTACCGATCGCGGACTCCGCCGAACTCGCGGGGGACGGCGTCACGATCAAGGGCCACAAGGTCGAGTTTGTGCGCGAAGACGACCTGTGCTCGCCCGAGGGTGGGCCGGCCGCCGCCGATCGCTTGCTCAAGGCGAACGTCGTCGCAGTCGTGGGCCCGATCTGCTCGGGTGGCACGCGCGCCTCGCTGGCCAACTTCGACAAGGCGGGCATCACCCACATTTCGCCCTCCGCCACCGCGGGCGACCTGACGACCCCGCAACGGCCGGAAGGTCCCTTTGTGACCTTCTTCCGCGTGCCCGTGCTTAACGCCGACGAGGCCGAGGCCCAGGCGAAGTATGTGGTGGAGAGCCTCAAGAAGAAGAAGGCCTTTGTCGTCTTCGACACCGACGACTACGGCAAGGACCTCTCCGCTTCGTTCCAGACGTTCTTCAAGGCGAAGGGCGGCGAGATCGTCGGCACGCCCGCCGGATACGAGAAGAAACAGACCGACTTCAAGTCGATCATCGCCAACATCAAGCAGTCGAAGGCGGACGTGGTCTATATGGCCGGGTTCTACGCCGAGGCCACGCCGTTCCTCCAGCAGCTTCGAGCCGATAACGACACCAAGGGCCTCACGTTCATGGGCGGCGATGGCATCAAGAACGACGAACTCCTGAAGGCCGGCGCGGCGGCCGAGGGCGCGTACCTTGCCCTCCCAGGTGTCCAGGGCGCGGGCTTCAAGGCCTACTCCGACAAGTACACCGCGAAGTTCAAGGGCGACGCCGCCACCGCCACATTTGGCGCCGAGGCCTACGACGCAGCCACGATCATCATCAAAGCGATCGAAAAGGTCGCGAAGGAGGACGGCGGCAAGCTCAAGATCGACCTCAAGAAGTTGAACGAGGAGATCAAGGGTTACAAGCTGGTGGGCGGCGCCTCGGGCGACA
>JBKKBS010000309.1:0-3735 GCA_046713815.1 Tepidiformaceae bacterium | reverse complement strand
ACTCTCTTGAGCCCCGTGGCTGCGGCGGCCTCGCTCGCGGCCATGGAGCACCCGGGCATCCGCGTCATCACCACCTTCGTCAATATCTTCACGCGCGATGCGGTGCAACAGTCCCGGATCGAGTTCATCCCGGTCACGCTCCATGCCGCCGCCGCCATGGTCGAGCGCTTCGCGGCGAACGTTACTGTCGTGGTGGTGGCCGAACCAGAGCCCGATGGAACGGTGAGGCCCGGCGCCTCCCTCGCCTTCGACGATGCCGCCGTCCGGGAGACGCGCCGCCTCGGAGGCATCGTGCTCGCCCAAGTGCTGGAGAGCCAGCCCCAAATCCCTGGAGAGTCCTTCCAGATCGACGACTTCGACGGCTTCGTCACCACGGACGACGTGCCTGGGGCCACCGTCGAACGCGACGTATCCTCCCACGCGCCCGCGGTCGCTTACCACCTCACGCAGTTCATCCCCGACGGCGCCACGATCCAGGCGGGTATCGGCGGGGTTCCCGATGAGGCCATGGCCCTGCTCACCGACAAGCGAGACCTTGGCATCCACACGGAAGTGTTCGGTCCCGGACTGGGGAGCCTTATCGAAGCCGGCGTGGCGACGGGCGCTTGCAAGACGCTCCATCCCGGCATGGCGGTATTAACCATCTGCGCGGCGACGGCCGTCGCCTACGCCCACCGAAACCCTGCGCTGCGCCTCTTGCCCGCGCGCGAAGTGCTCGACCCCCGCGAAATCGCGAAGAACCGGGTGCTGCGTTGCGTGAACTCCGCCCTCGAGGTCGACCTCGCCGGACAGGTGAACGCGGAGATGCGCGACGGGCGTCAGTATTCCGGCGTGGGCGGCCAGCTCGACTTCTTCCGCGCCTGCCGGCTGGCGGATGACTCGCTGTCCATCCTCGTCCTCGAGTCGAGCGCGGCGGGCGGCAGGGTGTCGCGCATCGTGCCGACCATACGCGAAGGGCACGTGGTCACGAGCTCGCGTTACGACGTAGATATCGTCATCACGGAGCATGGTATTGCCTGGCTGCGCGACCGCACGACGCGCGAACGGGCGCGGGACCTGATCGAGATCGCGCACCCAGAGCATCGTGGCGTGCTCACGGAAGCGGCGGGTAACTCGCGGCTTCTCTCGGCGTCGCTGAAATAGTGATCGAGGCCGCGCCTTCAGACCGGAAGAGTCAGCCCTGATTGCATCAGGCGGCAAGGCGGCCGTAAATGGCAAAGCTCGGGCCGGGGAAAGTAGATGATCATTCTGAAGAAATCACTCATGGTCTGGCTCGTCATTATCCTGGCACTCGCGGCGGCAGTGGCCTGCGGAGACGATGACGACCGTCCGAGCGTGTATTGCTTGGTTTGAGTAGGCTCCCGCGCCCCCGCGCTGGCGGTATACATCCGGTCACTCGCCCCGACGATCATGGGCCAATCGCCTTCGTCGGTTCTGTGTGTACAAACCGCGACAATGCAAACGGTCATAGGCTGCCTCCGTCTTTCACGCGGCTTGGCTGGCCCAGGGTCGGTCGCCGCCGCCGGCCACTGTACGCCTCCACACGTACCTACGCTAAGGGGATAGTTACCCCCTTGTGGCCTCGGATAGTGAACACGCCGCGCCCTTCGCCTATGCAAACCCCTTCATCACACGACGTCGTAGCCCACACAGCTGTTGGAGTTCTTCTAGGTATTGCTCGGCCGTATAACTGACGTCAGCAGAGAGTGGCCCTCCCTGGTTCCTAACCACGGGCGCTGGACTGTGGGGATGATGCACCTCACGTCCTTTAGAAGAGCGCTTTGAGTGTGAGGATGTCTGCCTCCAATCAGTTCCGCTGTGCCCGCTTCACGAGTGCTCTCCCACTGCGTTACGTGTTGCCCCAAGGGCCACCGCTCCGTTCGCGTCGTTCGCAGCGACGAGGGCGTACACGTTCAAAGGAGTAGTCCTCGCCAAAGGCGTCAAACCTTCGATGAGCCGCTCTACCGCGCGAGCATTTCGAGTGACATCGTAGATGACCGCATCTGTCACAGCCCCGCCCACCTCGTCACCCGGGCGCCAGGCTGGAGTGGCAACTAGCGTAGTGAATCCTAATTAGCGGTACTTATGATGGGCTGGGGTTCATGAGGACCAGCAGGCGACTGAGCGTTAGCGACGAAGACCGACAGGAACTCAAACGGTTGGCCCGGGCCCCGACGACGGAGCAGCGGGTCGTGCTGCGAGCGCGAATCGTACTGGCGAGCGGGGACGGCGTGGGGACGGGCGAGATCCGTGAGCGGCTGGAGACGACGACACCGACGGTGACGCGCTGGCGCGAGCGCTATGTGCAGGAAGGGGTCAGCGGCCTGGTCAAGGACGCTCCGCGCTCGGGCCGGCTCCCGACGATCAGCAAAGCGAAGGTCGCGGAGGTGGTGAGGAAGACACAGGAGGAGCGACCTGCCGGCGCCACGCAGTGGAGCACGCGGACGCTGGCGCCCGTGGTCGGTGTGAGCCCGGCGACAGTCAGGCGGATCTGGTCGAGCCATGGACTGAAGCCGCATCGCACGAAGCGCTTCAAGCTTTCCGACGACCCGCGGTTCGTCGAGAAGCTGACCGATGTTGCTGGCCTGTACATTGCGCCCCCCGAAAAGGCCGTGGTCTTTTGCGTGGATGAGAAGAGCCAGATTCAGGCGCTTGACCGCACGCAGCCAGGGTTGCCGATGAAGAAGGGCCGAGCGGGCACGATGACCCACGACTACAAAACGCAACGGCACGACCACCCTCTTCGCCGCCCTCAACGTGGCGACGGGCGAAGTCATTGATGAATGCATGCCGCGCCACCGTCATGACGAGTTCCTGCTCTTTCTCAAGAAGATCGAGAAGCAGACGGACAAGGCGCTCGAGCTGCACATCATCGCCGACAACTACGCGACCCATAAGCACCCAGAGGTGAACGCCTGGCTCGAGGGACACCCCCGCGTCCACATGCACTTCACGCCGACCTCGGCGTCGTGGGCGAACCTTGTCGAGCGCTTCTTCGCCGAGATCACCGACAAAGCGATCAGGAATGGCACTTTCAAAAACGTGCGCGAACTGGAGGCGGCGATGCGTGCCTTCATCGACAATCGCAACCGCGATCCCCGGCCATATGTCTGGACCGCCAGCGTTGCCAGCATCCTCGCAAAGGTCGACCGTGCTCGTGCCGCCCTCCAGCGCGCTATCAAAAGTGACGCTAACTCTGACTCACTACACTAGAGGCTCCAGCGCTTAAGGGCTCGGACCTCCTTTTCGCCCGCCTGAACGGTTCCCCAACCCCGCCCGACTCTTTATCACAGGCTTGGCGGCGGCTCGCCCGAAAAAACGGATTCGCCGGAATTCGGCTACACGACGCCCGCCACACGCATGCGTCCCTTCTCCTCAAGGCGGGTACTCACCCAAAGATCGTGCAGGAGCGGCTTGGACATAGCACCGTTGGCGTGACCTTGGATCTTTGCTCCCACGTCCTGCCGGGTTCGCAGGAAGCCGCCGCCGTCGAATTCGACGCCCAGGTGGGCCTCCGCCAGGCTACATAATCTGAGGCATTCACTCAGGTTGTCGTTTACAAACCACCATTTGCAAACGACATAACCATACGGGCCACGAGGCCTTTCTTTTCCGCCGTTTACATTCAGATTGGTGGTACGCCCGGGAGGACTCGAACCTCCGACCTTTAGGTCCGCAACCTAACGCTCTATCCACTGAGCTACGGGCGCACGAATCAGGGACGCGATGGTGCCG
>JBKKBS010000308.1:0-2865 GCA_046713815.1 Tepidiformaceae bacterium | reverse complement strand
CCACGGTGGCGAGGAGGACGTTGCGGCCGGGGTCGCCGTCACGCAGGTCGATCTCTTCGTAATAACGCACCGCGAGAAAGGCGAGCGCGACGAGCAGGAAGATTCCGAACTGGGCGGCGTACTGCTGCGGCTCGGTCGTTTCGGGGGCGCGGATGACGCCGCTGGTGAAGACCTCGAAGTGGGCCGTGTAGGGCGCGAAGGCGATGGTGAGGACGCCTGCGGCGACGATCAGGTGGCCGAATCCATCCCAGGACCGTTGTTGCCAACGTCCGGGGGCGAAGATCTGTCCGATGGCCACCCCCGCAATGACGAGCATCACGGATGTGGGGAAGTCCCACGTATGCACGGTGCGGGTGAGTCCGAGGGCGAGGCCCATGAGCATGGCGAGCAGCCATCCCCGAAGTCGCAAGCCGGCGTGCGCGTTCGCGGCATAGGCGACGGAGAGACCGATCGCCAGGCCGAAGAACGGAAGTCCCATGAGGTGCGGATGGAGATCGGCGAAAAGGAGCGAGAAATACGGGAACTCCGTGATATCAAAGCTACCGATGTGGACGCGCGAGCTGCGCCACCAGTCGTAAGGCGGGAGATCGGCGCCCGCGAAAGCCCAGTTCCAGAAGCCGCCAACGATGCCGATCGCGCCGCCGAGGACGGGCGTGCCCTCAAACGCGGACCAGTCGTTGACGGACTGCAGGCGCTCGACCGTCTGGTGCAGAGGATCCAGGTTCGCGATGAAGACCAGCAGGAACGCGCCGAGGAGGCCGATGGCGATGACAGGCCAGCCCTCCCTGAGCCGGGGTCTCCCGACCCCGGTGCGGATGATGCTCGCCGCCTGGCGGGAGAGCGCGACGAGGTTTGAGGCAGTCGAGAATGCGGTCGTGGCGGCAAGGGCGGCGAAGGTGGGGATACCGAGGTTGAACGCAATCTCGGGCATGATGCGCAGGGCGCGGACAGGCACGGCGAGGAAGAACCAGCCCATGTAGTAGTAGTTCATGGACCCGCCGGCGAACCAGGGGTCATAGGGCGGGAGGTGGGTGGAACGGATGATGGCCGTGAGGTAGGCGATCTCCATCGGCTTCTCGCCACCCTGGGGGTGGTGCCAGAGGTCGGGGTTGAAGGCACGGATGGCGAGGAAGACGAGGAACACCGCCAGGAACACCGCTTCCACCGCGGCGATCGTCGCCCAGCGCTCGCGTAACTCCGGGATCAGCGTGGCGCGGCGCATATAGCCTAGGACTGCTCCGGCGGTGAGTGCGGCGGCGAACACGATCCAGGCTAGCGAGCCGGAGAAGTCCACGGCCCCCCAGGCGACCAGCAGCCAGGTCGGGAGCACCACGGCCACCACGCCGAGCACCTTCGTCAGCGCGTAGCCCCGGTCGGGGAGCGCGCGAAAGAGCCACGTCACCCAGGGGATGGCAGCGAAGGCGGCGAGTTCGAGCCAGAATAGCCACCAGATCCACGGGGCGTGGCTGAAGAGGTGGCCTTCGTCGAAGACCTCCGTGAAGGTGCCGCCGGACTGTTGCGCCGCAGCTTCATCGGGGGTGAACTGGAGGCCGTTGGTGCGCCCCTGGCGCGGGAGAAGGTGCGTGGCGGCTTCAGGGCGAGCTTCAGACAGCAACGCAACAGCGCGCTGCGCGTCCCAGCGGTCGGTCTTCTTGTACAGCCGCACCTCTGGATGGTCGTACACGGTGAACGACTCTTCCGAGGACGAGTCATCGATGGAGAGGCCAAGGAACGTCGGGTGGACCTCCCACGTCTTCACCAATTCGAAGCCGAGTTCGCCCGAATCGAGCAGCTCGTAATAGCGGATGGTTGCGGGATACTTCCGTTCGAGGCGTGCGACGGAGTCACGCACACGATTCGACGAGATGGCGACGTAGTCGGCCTCCTCGAGCCCTCCTCCGCGGTCAACACCGGGGTCGGAGAGGAGCCCGTAGACGAGTTGTCGCACCTTCTCGGACGAATCGGGGTCGTAGGGTGCGGTCTCGACGAGCTTGAAGCGCTTGTCCCGCGGGTTGGGGACGGGGTACGGGAGGGTGTCGTCCCAGTACTCGCCCGTGATGGCGGTGCCAGTCGGGAGGTTGTCGAAGATCCACCGGCTGGCCTCGAGGCGCGACTGCTCCTGGCTGTAGACCGACTGGAAGGCCAGCGCCCACCAGGCGGTGCCGGCGGCGACGGCGATTACGGCGCCGAGGGCCGCGCCGCGGAGGATGCGCGGGTCGCGGAGCCGGGTGGGGACGATAGCGTTCACTCGCGTGGGGACGCGCCATGCGATCTCGCCCTTCGCGCGCGCGAATCCCCAGAGACAGACGAGCGCCCAGCCCGCCATGAGGCAGAGTGCCGGATACATCGGCTCGAAGTAGCGCATGTAGGCCGTGAATCGCGAGCCCTGGAAGATGAAGACGACGGCCGCGAGCGTGAGGGGCAGGAGGAATGTGACTTCGCGGCGGCGGAACATGACGATCCCGCCCGCCACGCAGGACACGAGCGCGGTGATCCCGAGCGTGGGCCCGAGGCCCCAGAGGACGAGGTTCTGGAGCGGCCAGAGGAAGGGGGTGCGGTTCGCCCACTGGAAGAAGGGGGGGTTGTCGGCGTTGCCGTTCTGGTTGTCGAGTTCGCGCTGGATGTCGTCCCACCAGCGTTGGCTGATGCCCGTGTCCCAGAACGCCGGCCCCGTGAAGGCGTACGGCTGGGCGATGCGGAAGACGACAAGGCCGATCGCCAGCGTCATGCAGAGGAGTGATACGTCGTTCATCCAGTTGCCCAGGGTGGCGTTGCGCGCCCGTGGGAGATCGTCCGGCAGGATCGCCGACGACGGATTGCCGCGCCAGAGTAGGCCGAGCCGCCGATCGTCGCGCGTGGCGTAGC
>JBKKBS010000307.1:0-4656 GCA_046713815.1 Tepidiformaceae bacterium | reverse complement strand
GGTCGCCGGCGCTCTTGGCGTCTCCGTAATCCGCACCTTGAATACCGTCTTCGCCACCTGCTGCTGAATGTTCTCCAGGAGCTGCGTGTACATGTCGTGGCCTTCACGTTTGAACGCGACGAGCGGGTCCACCTGCGCGTAGGCCTGGAGGCCGATGCTCTGGCGGAGGTCGTCGATCGCGGTCAAATGCTCGCGCCAGTGGTAGTCGATCGATTCGAGCAGCAGCCAGTGCTCGACCTTACGCATGTTCTCTTCGCCGATCGCCTGCTCGATCGTTTCGTAGCGGTCTTCGGCACGATCGAGGATCTCGTCCTTGATCTCGCCGCGCAGCTCCTGCAGCTCTTCCAGGGAGGGCAGGTCGTCCGGGTAGAGGATCTCGCGTAGTTCGTCGCGCAACAGTTCGAGCGACTCTTCACTCTCGCCGCCGCTGTGCCCCTCGAGGATGCGCTCGAGTTCCTGGACGAGGAGGTTGAGTATGTTATCGCGAGTGTCGATGCCTTCGAGGATGCGGTTGCGCTCGCCGTAAATCTGGCGGCGATGCTCGTTGATCACGTCGTCAAACTCGACGAGTCGCTTGCGGATGTCGAAGTTGTGGCCCTCGACCTTCGTCTGCGCCTGCTGGATGGCCTTGCCGACCATGCCCGATTCAAGGGGCATCTCCTCGGTCATGCCCATCTTTTCCATCATGGCGGGCACCCAATCGGGGGCGAAGCGCTTCATGATGTCGTCGCCGAAGGAGACGTAGAAACGGCTGGAGCCGGGGTCGCCCTGGCGTCCCGCGCGGCCGCGGAGCTGGTTGTCGATGCGACGCGCCTCGTGCCGCTCGGTACCAATCACATGCAAGCCCCCCAGCCCCGCCACGCCGTCGCCCAGCTTGATGTCGGTGCCGCGGCCGGCCATGTTCGTCGCGATCGTGACGGCCGCACGCTGCCCGGCGGCCTCGACGATGTGGGCCTCGCGCTCGTGCTGCTTTGCGTTCAGGACTTCTCGTTCGATGCCTCGCTTCATGAGGATGTCGGCGAGGTACTCGGACTTCTCGATGCTGGTGGTGCCCACGAGGACCGGGCGCCCGTCCTTCACGAGTTGCTCGATTTCGTCCGCGACGGCGTTGAACTTGGCACGCTCGTTGATGTAGACGATGTCGCGGTTGTCCTCGCGGACCATGGGCATGTGGGTGGGCACGGCGACCACGTCGAGCTTGTAGATCTTGTGGAACTCCTCGGCCTCGGTCTCCGCCGTACCAGTCATGCCCGCGAGCTTCTCGTAGAGACGGAAGAGGTTCTGGAAGGTGATCGTCGCGTAAGTGACCGATTCACGCTGGACCTTGAGGTTTTCCTTCGCCTCGACCGCCTGGTGGATGCCGTGGCTCCAACGGCGGCCGGGCATCATGCGCCCCGTGAACTCGTCGACGATGATGATCTCGCCGTCCTTGACCACGTAGTCGCGGTCGATGCGCTTAAGGATCTCGGCGTCGAGGGCGGCCTCGAGATGGCGGGCGAGGCGGGAGTCGCCACCGAAGAGGTTATCGACCTTGAGCGCGCGTTCGATGCGGCTGATGCCTTCTTCCGTCAGGGCGACGTGCTTCGCCTTGTGGTCGACGACGTAGTCCTGCTCTTCCACGAGCTGCTTCACGGCCAGGGCGAAGGAGCGATAGGTGCCCGTCGCCTCCTCGGCCGCGCCGCTGATGATCAGTGGCGTCCTCGCCTCATCAATGAGGATGTTGTCGACCTCGTCGACGATGGCGTAGTAGAGGTCGCGCTGCACCTTCTCCTTGACCTCGCGCACCATGTTGTCGCGCAGGTAGTCGAAGCCGAACTCGTTGTTCGTGCCGTAGGTGATGTCGCAGGCGTAGACCTCCTGGCGGGAGGCGGGGAGCAAGTCTTCGAGGCCGCCGGTGCTGCCCTCTTCACCGGGCTTGTAGCCGGGCTCGTACAGATAAGAGATCGAGTTGGTCTGGACGACGCCCACCGTCAGGCCGAGGGCCTTGTAGACGGGGCCATACCAGGCGGCGTCGCGACGGGCGAGGTAATCGTTCACGGTGATGAGGTGCACGCCACGGCCGGCGAGGGCGTTCAGGTAGACCGGCGCAACGGCCGTCAGGGTCTTGCCCTCCCCCGTCCGCATCTCCGCGATCTTGCCCTCGTGCAGCACAATGCCGCCCATTATTTGGACGTCGAAGGGACGCTGGCCGACCTTCCGCCAGGCCATCTCGCGCGTCGTCGCGAAGGCCTCCGGGAGGATATCGTCGAGGGTCTCCCCTTCCTCCAGGCGAGCCTTGAAGTCGGCCGTCTTGGCGGAGAGGGCCTCGTCCGAAAGCGCGGCCCATTCGTCTCTGAGTTCGTTGACCTCGTCTACGATCTGAGAGAGCTGCTTGATTTCTTTTTCGTTGGAATCGCCGAGAAGGCGATTAATGAACCCGAGCCTTGGCATATTGCCCAGTGTAGATCGTTTTGAGGTAGCGGTCGGGCAAGACGGCCCCAAGCGATTGGGGCCGGGGTCTGGAGGGACCGAACTCATGGCACCGCTACGAAGTGGGAGTCGGGCTCCCGCAGGGGCCATGGGGCACGGTCGGCACCCGCGAGCGGTGGTCGTCTACCGAAGGGGCGAATAGTCGTAATCGCTGCGGCAGGCCCGCTTGGCTATACGAGCACAAAAAGCCTCGCGGCTTCGACTTCAGGACTTGCTATCGCCTTTGTCGCCCTGCCCGCCAGGGTTGTCAGCTTTCGCCACCTGGTCGTTGTCCCGAGCGAGGGAGCGTCCCACGGACACCTGATCCGTCGTGAACTGTCCTTCGGCGTCCCGTCGAACAAAGCGCTTATCGCCCTTGCCGGGGTCAATCCGTTCTCGTTTTTGAGCCATGTCACACCTCCGCCACCAACAGTAGAGACCGGACGTTGCAGGCGCGGAACGATAGGACGCGAGAACGTTTCAAGCGCGCTCAGGTGTGGAGCCTACAGGCGGACACCATCGCTGGCGTCGACTGCCCATCCCCAGTCGCCAACTGCCTTCGCCGGCGGCCGACTACGACTGGTAAGATGGGGCGCCATGGAAGCGATCCTCGCGCAGGTCCAGCCGTACGACATCCACGGCACGCGCTACTTCCGCATCGCCTACGCGCTCAAGGACGACCCCGACCGGGTGCACGAGGGGCGGGTGGCCGCGGAGTCCATTTATAAGGACCCGCAGGCGGGCGACCGCGTCGAGATTCGCATGCTGCTGGGAGTGATCGACGATGTCTCGAAGCGCTAATCCCGAGGCGGGAGCTTGCTGTGGACGGAGACGGCGTACGTCCCGCCGGCGCGCCACGGCTCACGATCCCACGTCGCCCAACGCTCGGCCAGTTCGAGGCTCGCCTCCGACGCCAATTCGTCGTAACGGCGAACGTTAAGCCTCCCAGGCTGGAGCTGGAATCCCGCCACGAGCAGGCCTCCCTGGGCGAGGTGGTCTGCCATGTTTTGCACGACTGTTCCTTCGCTGCCGGGCGCCAGGAAGATCATCACGTTCCCGGCCATCACGACCGCATCGAACGTACGCCCAAGAGCGACTGTCGCGAGGTCCGCGACGAGCCAGTCGACGCCGGGCGCTTGCTGCCTGGCGGTGGCGAGCATTTCCGGGTCAATGTCGACGCCAGTAACGTCGAACCCTCTGCGGGCGAGTTCCCGGCCCACGCGTCCCGTCCCACAACCAGCGTCGAGCACCGACGTGCGGTCAAGCGCCTGCACGAAGTCAGCCTCGCCGTGCACATTTTCGCCAGCCGCCGCCCGCCGTTGGTACGTCGCGTCGTAATCATCGCCAGAGACGCTCCGTGTCTGGAGCCAGCGGTTCTGTTCCTGTGTCATCTTCCGCACCCTACCGGAATTGGCATGCGGCGCCCACCGCAGCCTCGGGCCTGCGCAAATTCGCGGGACGCTTTAGCCCCACCGCAGGCATAGCGGACCTCCACCGCGCAGATTCGCCGGTGCGGCCCCAGTCCGCTCCGGCGGAGGCCCGGCCCACCTTCAGGAGGAATCACCATGCTTCGACTCTTCATCCCGGCGGCATTCCTTGCCGCACTCGCGCTTCCAGTCGCCGCCTCCGCCCATGGCGGCGGCCACCGGGGAGGGGCCGCAAGGACTTGGGTCACTGTGAACCAGGATTGGGCCCAGACGCGGCCGCGGTTGCCGTTGGTATCGAGGCCGCACTGGGCATCGACCTTCCCGACGACATCCACACTCTCGGCGGAATCGTGAGCTGGTTCGCCAACCACCGGTGCGGGCGCCAGAGTAGGCTGGCGCACGCGGCGCCGGGCTTGATTTGACCCGCCCGCGCGCTGACCGCCACGATGCGCACACCCCATGACTGTGCGCCACGACCCATGGGCGGCGCTGCGCCAGCCCCAGTTCCAGGTCTATTCGGTTGGGCGTCTCGCTTCGGCGACGGCGATGACGCTGATCAACGCGGTCGTCGCCTACCAGGTCTTCCACATCTCCGCTCGGCCTTCCAGCTCGGGATGATCGGGCTGGCGCGCTTTCTCCCGTCGCTGGGGCTGAGCCTCGTGGCGGCGCGTTCGCCGACGCCCATAACCGCCGGAACATCGCCCTGGTCTCCCAGGTGGTCCCGCTGGCGGCGTCGCTCGCGCTGCTGGCGCTGACGAGCACGGGCCAGATCGAGCTCGGC
>JBKKBS010000306.1:0-2688 GCA_046713815.1 Tepidiformaceae bacterium | reverse complement strand
CAATTGCGTGCCACCGGATTGTCGAGAGCCAGCTCCCAGACAGAACAAGTCCAGCGTGCTTCAGGTAAGCTCGCACGTCGTCCCAGGTGACCTCGACAGTGTGCTCGATCCGCGACGGCAGGTCGCTCTCATCGCTGTTGGTCACAGCATAGTCTTCGACAGTAACGCCGCCTGAGGAAAGCCCCCGCGCCCACTGAGCGGCGCGGCTACTGGACGGGTGCGACACCCAGCGCCTCCGCCCAACCAATGATCTTGAGGCTACGCTTCGGGGGCCGGCGCGCGCGTGGGACGCGTCGACTCCACCCAGATCATCGCGCCCACGAGGCAGGCGATGGCTAGCCCCAGGCTCACACCGCCGAGGATAGAGAGCGCGTCTCGGCCGCCATCCGAGCCTTCGGTCTGCGCCCCGCGCGCGATATTGAATCCCACGAAAAGGCCCGTCAGCGTGAGGAAGAGGATGGCCGGCGAAAGCGCCACGATCGCGCGCCGCTGCACGAGGTACGCCATCGAGACGCCCCCAACCACGATGAGCGGGATCGTGACCGGCACCACCCAGTCGCGGTGCGACTCCCAGCTCGCCCGCACTTCAAAGGCGAGGGCCACGAGTCCCGCCGCGAACAATATCCCTAGCAGAACCGGCACCAGCATAGCCACGTAGCCGAATGCGCTCCGCTCCGGCGCGGCAGGCAACTTCGACTGGTCGTGCAACCAGTGCTCGCGCTCGGGGCTCGTCGGCGCGGCCGCGGACAGATCAGCCATCGAGAGCAATTCTCCGGCGTCGCACCACGCGGGGCAAGCGCGAGCCGGTCTGTTATCTTTCAAAGCGATGGCAGCCCCGTCCACCGACGTCAACTTTACGCCCGTCCTCGATGTGGGCGGCCCCAGCGGCGGCGTCGCGCGCCTGCTCGACCAACTGGAGATGTTGGCGGGCGGCCCCGCCCGTGCCGTGGTCCTTCACGGCCTGGAAACCTGGGCTGACCCGATCGCCGCCGACCAGCTGGCCGCGTTCTCACTCACCGCCTTGCCCCTCATCGTTGCCTTTGAAGGCGAGCTCGCCGGCCCTGCTCTCGATCTCGCACTCGGAGCCGACATCCGCGTGGCCGGCGCGGGGGCGTCGATTCGCGCACGCAACATCGGTAGCCGCCGCCTCCTTGCCCTGCTCGGCCCCATCGCTTCCGTCGACCTTCTCCGCGAACGTGGGCTGCTGGACGCCAACGGCCTGCTGACGTCCGGGCTCGTGTCCGATGTTGCTCCCACCGGTGACGCGCTCGCGGCCGCGCTGGCGATCGCATCGACCATCGCCAGCCGAGGCCCAATCGCCACGCGTTTCGCGAAGGAGGCGCTCTGGCGCGGCCTCGATCTCCCCTTCGACCAGGCCCTCCGTTTCGAGACCGATTTGACCTTGCTGCTCCAAACCACGAAAGATCGTGGCGAAGGTGTCCGGGCGTTTATCGAAAAGCGTCCGCCGATATTCACAGGTGATTAGCCGATGATCGTTCTCCTCGAAGATTCCGAGGCGTGGTCCCTCATGATGCTCATGAGCGCCATCGCCATCGACAACGCCGAACTCAGCGCCGAAGGCAAGGAGGCCATCCGCCGCTTTCGTAGCGACTGCAATGAAGGCAGCCCCAGCCTCGACAAGCTCACGGACGAGATGAATTTCGCCCTCAACTCACACCTCGACAAGAAATTCGTGCGCCGCGTCAAGACCCGTGGCGGGCGCGCCGAATCGGTGAGGAAGTAACCATGGACGTGCGCTTCAATGACGAAGAGATCAACGAGACGCTTGTCGTCTTCATCAACGCCCTTGCTGCCGATGCCGGCCTTTCGGACAAGGACCGTGCCATGCTCAAACGCTGGCGCACCGCAAAGATGCGCCTCGGCAGTGATGACATGCTCGATCTCATGAACAAGGCCAACGAAGACTTCGCCAAGAACCTCTCCCGCCGCGCGCGCAGCCAGATTCGGAAGCCCGACTGGGTGGAGTAGAGTGCGCCCACGGGAATGCCAGGATTGATTCATGACCACGCCGACGAAACTCATGTCGCTCGACGAGTTCCTTTCGCTCCCCGAGACGGAGCCGGCCACGGAACTGATCGACGGCGTGCCGTGCCAAAAGCCTGTGGGTAGGTACCGCCACGGCCGTGCACAAACGCGCCTTGCGCAGTTGCTCGGTTCCCACCCCTCCACCGAAAATGGCGAAGCCATCACCGAACTCACGATTAGATTTCCGGCCGCTCCGCGGCCCAATGCCCGGATACCAGATGTCTGCTATTTTTTGCCTGCGTCCCTTCCCGATCCAGACGATGACTACCCTTCGCGCACCAGATCTCGCGGCGGAAGTCCTCTCCAAGGGGCAATCGAAGCGCACGATCGCTGAACGGCTCGCGTTCCTGAGATCCCAGGGGACGCCCTGCACGCTGTACATCGATCCATGGCAGCGGGTCATTGACATTCATGACGGCGCGCGCGAGTGGACTGCGCGCGATGAGGATGAGGTCACCCTCCAGCACCTCGCCGGGTTCAGTTTCCGTGCGCGACGCCTGTTCGATTGACTTTCGCGATCCACTGGGTGGAGTAGAGTGCGCCTCCGGGAATGCCAGGATTGATTCATGACCACGCCGACGAAACTCATGTCGCTCGACGAGTTCCTTTCGCTCCCCGAGACGGAGCCGGCCACGGAACTGA
>JBKKBS010000305.1:0-3181 GCA_046713815.1 Tepidiformaceae bacterium | reverse complement strand
CTGGCTGACGCGCGCGTCCGATGATGTCAGCTGATTGTGGCGGACACGCATCACGCGGCGAAGTCCCGCACCTCGAAACGGACGCCGTCACGGTCGAGACTTGCCACGGTCTCGAGGATCATCCGCGTTGTGCTCTCCGATACGTACTCCTCACCGCACACCTCGCAGACATCAGCCGGAACGTGGCGCATCACGAGGGTCACGCCACCTTGTTCCACGGTCACCGTCGCGGTACCCGGGGACGTTTCCCCGTGACGGCAAATGACACACTTCATGGCTTCAGCACCCGTTCCCGGAAGGAGATCGCCCAACGTGGTGGATCGTACACAGTATCAGTGACGCGCGCGTAAGCAAGCGACGATGGTGCCCCTACCACTCGTCGTCCGAGTTCACCACCTTTCCGTTCCCCGGAAGGTCCGCCCCCTGACCAGCCAACACATACGCTATGGCAACACCCACTTGGGCGTCGTTCCAGAGGAGGATTGTGCAGCCATGTCGTGACAACGGCTTGTCCGACGTACCGCAAAGCCCGGCCTCCCTCATCCGTCGCGTTGCGTACTGCTTGAATGTGTCCATCATTCGCTCGGGCGCTGCCTCTCCCGAAACGACGGCATGGACGTGATTGGTACGAACGTGGCCCGCCATAATCACCCAACGCCGGTGGTCGCAAACCTCATTCAGCGTCCGCGCAATGACGGTGCGCCTGGCAGCGTTCAGCGTGAAGCCTGGGTGTGCCATCCTGGAACGCTCCCAGGTTTCCCGCGTTTGGTTTGGTTCGATCTCGGGCTGACCGCGCTCGTTATGCATGGGATCGTGTGAGCCCCTTTCGTCGCCGTGGAACCACGTCCCATAACACGAGAACGTGATGAAGAACGCGAGCGCATCGGGACGAAACGGGCGCGACATCGCCAAATCGTACGCGCTTGATGGCGGTCTCCGCAGTCGAGGACAGTGTGAGGATGCGACCTCTCGTATGGGCGCACGTCGCCCGATTGCTGACGCGCGCCACTGAGGCAGCGATTCACGCGCCCGGGACATGGTTGAGGCTGCGCAGCTCCACTGCGGAATGGTAGTGGCACCATAGTCCGCTTGCTCACGCGCGCGTCACTGATTCCCGGCGCCACGGACCACATCACGCGCGAGGTGCCATCGTCCGCTTCTCACGCGCGCGCGTCACTGATTTACGCCCCACCTGTTCGTTGCGGCCGCACAGCCGATACTACGTCAGACACATCGGCGCGCCTGCGGGTAGCGCAGGAGCAGGCATTGGGATCTCTGACAGCGAAACCGGCAGCCATCGCCATCACGCTCGGGCTCGCCGCCACGGCGGGCGTCCTCGGATGGTTCCTCATCTCGGCCGCGGGCCGCGCCCAGGGCGTCGAGCTGACCTCCGCCGACCTCGTGCCCGGCGACGCCACCCTTTACGTGGCCCTGAACACGAAGCTCGATTCCTCGGAATGGATCGCCGCCTTCGACCTCGTCGAACGGCTCGGCGTGGACGACCCCGAGAACGAGCTGATCGATGCCGTCGAATCGGGCGGCGATGTGGACTGGGACGACGATGTCGCGCCGTTCCTCGGAGGCAACGCGGCGATCTACGTGCGCAGCTACGATTTCTCCGGCAACACCCCGGAAGAGTTTGGCGTCATCATCCGTGCCAGCGACGTCGAACGCGCGATGGAAGTCATCCTCCAGGAGTTGGGCGCGGACGCGTCGGAAACGTTCGAGTACGAGGGCCAGGAGTACCTCTTCATCCCCGACCCGATCGACGGCGACGGATACCTGGCGCGCATTGGCGACCACCTCGTATTCACCGCAAACGAGGCGGAGATGGAGCGCGTGATAGACGTCGCCCAGGGGCGCGAACCATCTTTGAAGGACAACCCGGAATTCCGGGCGCTGCATGATGAGCTGACGAAGCACTTCATCGGATTCGTCTATGTAGATGCGGAAGCGCTCGTGGGCGGCCTGTTGGAGGCCGGCCTTGGTGTCTTCGTGGAAGACGAGGACGAGCTGTGGCAGTGGGGATCGAGCAAGTCCGCGATGGTGATCTCGGCCAAGGACGGCGGCTTCGTCTTCCAGTCGGCGAGCAAGACCCAGGAGTCGCCGTTCTCGCCCATGCTCCAACCGCACGATGACTCGCGCTTTACGAGGCTGGTACCGGCGGATGTGGCGCTCTTCTTTTCGATCCAGGACATCGCGGGCGCGTGGGACGGCGTCCGCGAGACGTGGGGCGATCGGTTGGACGACATCGTTTCGGCCGACGGAGAGTTCGATTCACTCGACGAGGCGCTGGAAGATGCCGCCGCCGAGCTTGGCGTGGAGAACATCGACGAACTTGTGCGTCTGTTCAACGGCGAGGCCGCCGTCGCAGCCTGGTTCCCGACGCCCGACGAAGACGACGGCATCTTCGCGCTCATGGCGGAAGTGAGCGATGAGGCCCGCATTCGCGAGGTCCTCAAAAACATCGACGACCTGGACGTGACGGGCAAAGAGACTATCGATGGCGTCGAAGTGACGCTGGGCGAGGACGAAGATGGCGAGGAGTTCGCCTACGCCGTGACCGACGGCTACCTCCTTGTCGGCAACCTCGAAGCCGTGCGCAAGGTGCTCGAGGCGAACGGAGATTCGCTCGCTGATGCCGGGCGGTTCAAGGACGCGAAGAGCACGCTCGACACCCGCCTCGGCATCTTCGGATACTTCGACTTCCCGGCGCTGTTTGAGGTCTTTGGCGGCGACGAGTTCGTCTCGGAAGACGATGTCGATTACCGCGCCCTCCGCGCCCTCCTCATCACGGCGGTCGAAGAGGGGGGCTTCACGCGCTTCTCGGGGGCCCTCACCGTCGAGGACTGATGGTCGAACGCGCCGCGCGGATGCTCGTAGGGCCACTCACTCTGGCAGCGTTCTTCCTGCCATGGACGCACGGGCCGAGCGTGCTCTCGCAGGAGACGTACTCGGGGTTCGAACTCGTGGGATTTGCGGGCCGACTACAGACGCTGGACCTCGCGCCATCCGCGAGCATTGCACTCTGGACGGTGCGCATGCTGATCCTGGGTGTGGCGATTGCCGCCGCCTGGCACGCGCTCCTCGCACCGCTCGCCCGCTGGCACCTGGCCTATCCGGTGAGCGGGTGGTACATCGTTGCGAGCGCCGCGTTCGCGAGCGGGATCGGGGTAGCGCG
>JBKKBS010000304.1:0-4832 GCA_046713815.1 Tepidiformaceae bacterium | reverse complement strand
AGTCCCTCAGCGATGCCACCGGCAACACGACCGAAGCCCGTTACGGCCCGCCCCGCCCCGGCGATGTCCGCAACTTCTGGCTCGATTACTCGAAGGCGAAATCCGAACTCGGGTGGCAACCCCAGACCACGTTCGAGGAAGGCATCCGCCTGACCGTCGCGTCCCTTCGGGGATAGCTGCAGCGCCATTGCCTGCCCTGCGGTACGTACATTAGGGTCCCTCGACTGCCCGCCGCAGACGTTCAAGCGCCTCGTCCCACCGCTTCGATATCCCATCGAGGTATCCGCGCGCCGCGTCGATCTGCTCCGGCTCCAGCTCCCACACGCGTTCGCGGCCGTGCCGGGCGCTGCGCACGAGCCCTGCGTCCGCGAGGACGCCGAGGTGTTTCGTGATTGCCTGACGGCTCAACTTCGATCCGGCCGCCAGGCGCGCAATCGACATTGGTTCAGCCGAACCGAGCCGCGCCACCAACGTCAGGCGCGTCTCGTCCCCGAGGGCGGCGAAGACGACCGCCCCGGCTGCTGGAGGGCCGACGGTCACGATCGTTGCTGAAGATAGCGGTCGAGCGCCATCATCTGCCCGTCCCAGCCCTCGGTGTTCATGTGGAAGGCTTCGGCGCTCCGCTCCGACGGGATCGCATCGAAACCGGATTCCACGACAGTGAGCAGGGTGCCTCCGGGGTCGTCCGTGAGCGTGATCTCGACCAGCGTCATCGGCTCGCTCGAATAGTCTTTGCCCGGTTCGGGCAGGCCCGGGTGCCAGCGGTAGGAGAACAGGCGCTCCGGCTCGATGCGGTCAATCACCATCTCAAAGCGCATGTCGCGAAACCGGTACATGGGATCGTTCTCGCCGGTATGTTTGATTCGCCCGGCCACCGCCTTTCCGGCCTCGAACGCTCCCTCCATCTCCATCCCGAACCACGCGCCGAACTCCTTGGAGTCCGTGAGCGCGCGCCAGACCCTGGCTCTCGGCGCCCGCAGCAACGTCTTCTTCTCGATTCTGTCCGTAGTCGTTGTGGCCATTAAAGATGCAACCTCCAGGTTGCATGTTAGCTCGAACCCTATCGATTGTGCAACCACCGGGTTGCGTTTCGTCGCCGGCCCGCGTTAGGCTCTTCGTACGAGCGCGCCCGCCACGGGCATGCCATCCACCATGTCCCGCGGTTCCATCTTCCGTTCGCACCACTTGTCGAGCGTGTCCCTTTCGCTCACGTAGGCCATGCGCGGCACCGCGAACCCGCACGATGTCTGCAGCTTCTCCACGTCGATGAAGAACGCCTGCCGCACGTACGGGTGCAGGTCGTCCACGAACGCCTCGCGGTGGCGTGCCAGTTCCGGGTCGTCGAGGTCAACGTGGCGGCCCCGGCCATAGAGCCGCACGATCCCCGCCCCCGCTTCGAAGCTGCAGAGCATCAGCGTGATGCGCCCGTTCTCGTCGAGGTGCGTGGCCGTCTCGTTACCGCTCCCGGGATAGTCGAGATACCCGACGAGGTTCGGCCCGAGGACGCGCAGCAGCGTCCTCCCCTTGGGCGACAGGTTCGCGAAGCCCGCCTCCCCGTCCGTGGGCGCTGTTGCCACGAAAAACAGGTGCTGCGCCTCGATGAACCGCTTGCGCTCGTCGTCGATGCAGTCGTACCAGTCAGCCATCGTACATTTCCAATTTCCAATTTCTGCCATGAGTATGCGGCTCACCATCGACTCGGGCACGGGCCAGTTTCACGCCTTGATCGGTCGGGCATTGGCCCTGCCGGCGTCCGCTCGAATTGGAAATTGGAAATGGCAAATTGAAAATTCACAGAAACGGGTTCGGCCCCGCCTGCATTCCGAATGTTTCCGCGACGGGGCCGCGCACGAGCGTGCCCTGCCAGGTGCTCAGCGATTGCGCCAGCGCGGGGTCTGCCCCGAGCGCGCCCCCAACGCCCCGGTCGGCGAGCGCCTCGATGTAGGGTAGTGTCGCGCTGGTGAGCGCCTGCGTGCTCGTTTGCGGCACAGCCCCGGGCATGTTGCTCACGCAGTAGTGGATGACGCCCTCCTCGATGTAGATCGGGTCACTGTGCGTGGTCACGCGGCTCGTCTCACTCGCGCCGCCCTGGTCGATGGAGACATCCACGATCACGCTCCCCTCTCCCATCGATCGCACCATCTGGCGGGACAGCACCTTGGGCGCCGTGGCTCCCGGGACGAGCACACTCAGGATCGCCAGGTCTGCCCCCATGATCTCCTCCGCCACCGCCTGAGGCGTGGAGACGCGGGTGGCGATCCGCCCGCCGAAGTTCTCCTGCAGATACATGAGACGGGTGAGGTCGCGCGACATGACGGTTACTCGGGCGTCGAGGCCCATGAGCACGCGCGCGGCGGCCGTCGCCACAACGCCCGACCCGATGAGCACGCAGTGTCCCGGCGGCACACCCGCCACTCCGCCCAGGAGCTTGCCCTTGCCCGGCCCCGGTTGCTTCAGGAGCTGGGCCCCGATCTCCGCCGCCATCCGCCCCGCCACTTGGGACATCGGCGCGAGCAACGGAAGGGATCCATCGGGCTTGCGCACGAGCTCGTAGGCCATCGACGCGCAGCCGGATTCGATAAGCCGCTTCGTCAGAGGCAGGTCAGATGCGAGATGCAGGTACGTGAACAGTGCGCAGCTCGGCCCGAGGTAGCCGAATTCGCTCTCGACTGGCTCCTTCACCTTCACAACTAGTTGCGCCGATCCCCAAACGGCCTCCGCGCTGGGTGCGATCGTCGCTCCGGAGGCGACGTACGCGGCATCCGTATGCCCGGACCCGAGGCCCGCGCTCGTCTCCACCACCACCTCGTGGCCGTGGTGCACCAGGGCGAACGCGCCCTCGGGCGTCAGTCCAACGCGATGCTCGCCGTCCTTACGTTCTCGAACCGTGCCAATTCGCATGGGGGTCTCCTCATGGTACTGCGTCTGCGCAATTTAACCCGAAATAGTGGCGGAGCGGGTCCCGCTTAGGGTACTCCCCAGGTTCCCCGTGCCGACCTCTCTAACAGGATCATTTCGCTGGCATGAGGTTGTGACTGTGGACGACGGACGACAGGTGGCGGGTGGGGCGCGCGGCGCGAGGTTGGTATTCGGGCTGGTTACGCTTGCGGCAGCGCTCTGGGGTGGCTCCGTGCTCGTGCTTACGGGCGACGCCGGCAGCGCGAGCGCCGATTCCGGGATGGTGGTTCACGACGAGGATCTCCATCTGCTCGTGACCGCCTCCGATGGCGCCCAGTACTTTGTCGCAATCTCCATGCTCGTCGGCGACGACGGCACGGGCGACTACGCCCAGAAGGCCGCCGAGTCGCGTGCCGCCATGCTTGCGCGCTTTCCGGGTGCCATCGCCCTCAGCACAAGCAATGAGGTCGTCGTCAGCAGCTACGTCACGAACAGTTGGTGGTGGGCCGAACATGGGGCCACCTGGACGTACAACGATGCTGGCGCGCCTGGCGTCGCGGGCGCGCTCAGCGCGATCTCCAGTGGCGCCGCTGTCTGGGGCGCTTCCGGCGCGGATTTCGCCTTCGCCTACGCCGGCACGACGTCATCCGATCTGAGCTCCTGCAATAACACCCCTGATGCCGAGCGCGTGGTGGGCTGGGTCGACCAGCCAGGATCGACGCTCGCCGTCACCTGCACGTTCTACAGCACGAGCGGTAGCCCCTATCCCGCGATCGATTTCGATATGGAGATCGACCCGAGCTGGACCTGGACGACCGGCAGCACGGGCGTGAGCACTGACCTCCAGAGCGTCGCCACGCACGAATTCGGCCATGCCCTCGGCCTCAACCACTCATCCATCAATGCCGCGGCCATGTATTTCTCCTACCAGGGCGGCACGCTCAAGCGGAATCTGCACAGCGACGACGTGGCCGGCATAGTCGCCATTTACGGCGGCAACTCCCCCCAGCCCACGGATACGCCCACACAAACGAATACTCCGTCTGGTCCCGCTGCCACGCCCACCCCAACGCGCACTCCGACCAACACGCCCACATCCACGCCCACAAGCGCTGCCTTCACATCCACGCCCACGGCCACGAGCGCACTGCCCACCGCGACGCCCACTGGCGCGGCCGTCACTGCCACTCCCACGAAGACGCCTTCGCCCACCTCAACGCAATCCGGTGGGGGGTCGACTTCCACGCCGACGAAGACAGCCAGCGCCGTGGCGACGGCCACGAAGACCCCGGGAGCCACACAAACGCCGCCACCTTCGCTCGCCCTCAAACCGGGCGCCAACCTCCTCGCCTGGCCCGGACAGACGCTCACGCCGGCGCTGGCCTTCGCCGGCCAGGGCGGCGTCAGCATCATCTACGAATGGGACCCCGTCGCCAGGAAGTGGAATCGCTGGGCGCCGAACGTCCCCGCCTTCGTGAACACCCTTGGTACCGTCAAGCAGGGCAACGCCTACTGGTTCCTGTCCACGGGCCCGGCATCAATCTCATACACTGAGTGATAGCCATACCGCGAAACGATCGGGGAAGGGTCGCCATGCACATGGCGGCCCTTCTTCGTGTGAGAATCACATAAGACATGTGGACAAAGAGGAAACAGACGGTTTCTAACGAGTGACTGTCGAGTACCTTATGACTGATGACGCGGACGTTTTTGCTTACAGTGCTCTGCTTGCTCGCGGTGGCCGGCGCCACCCGCCTCTCGACGGGCGCTGACGCCGACCCTTCTGTCCGCGGTCTCGACCTTGTCGTCGTACGACCGGACGGTGCGCGCGTGTCGCTACAGTTCGCCGTGAATGCTCCGTCTGACGCCGCTGCCCTCCAGGCGGCGATCGACGCCAGCCGCCAGCTTGTGCCCGGCGGCGTCGTCCTCGATGA
>JBKKBS010000303.1:0-3202 GCA_046713815.1 Tepidiformaceae bacterium | reverse complement strand
TGCGCCAAGCACGAGGAGCGCAGAGATCATAAGGCGCATTGGATCAGGATTCCGGGGTGAAGTGAGACGCGCGACGGGAGGACAGAGACGGGAGGGCGCGGCGAGGCCGCGCGACATCGACCGCCATGAAGTCTGCGGGTCGTACGGGATGAAGCGAAGGCCGGTTTCAGGCGCGAGGGAACAAAAACAAAACGCCCCGCTCACTGAGCGGGGCGCGTTGTGGGGCTGTGCATTTACCGCGCTGGTGGGTCGTCGCGCATCGCTACCATTGCCAGCGAAGGGATCGCCACCTTGAGCACCCGATTCTGCGCATCGACCCAGACATCGCGCGTCGCTCCACCGGGCTCGGTCAGCACCAGATGTCTGGCGGAAATCTCCGATGTGCCGAACATGATCCGCTCGGCTCCCGACTGTGCAACTCGGAGCGCGATCTGCTGATTGCGGCGCGGTACGACCACCGGCACAGAGCCGTTGGTACCGCGACGGGCAATGAAATAGTACTGATGAAAGACGTCGTCATCGAGCACGACGGCGCCGTCAGTCACGATGTACTCCTTGGCCGTCTCGCCGCGCGCCCCTGAGCTGCGCGCGGAAACGCGACCTTGGCTGATCGTTCCGCTCCAGCGTTCCTGCGTCCCGCCGTTCCCGCGCACTTCCATCTGAAAGCTGAGCGGCGCGCCCGCGGAATCCGTGCTCAGCTTGGGGCTGAGGCGACGATCGGAGTAGACCACGGTGGCCTGCGCGAGCAGCGAGCCTGCGTCAGGGCCGCTACCGGCACGCCGCTCGATCCGAAAATCCTCGCGACCGGCGCGCTGTCCGTTGACGGTGATCGTGAAGCTTCCCTCGTCCACGATGCCGACCTGCGCTTCACTCTGCATGGCTACGGCCACGAGTGCTCCAAGTACAAGAACGAAGTGTTTAGTCATGTTCCATAGTACCCCGGGAAGAACGCGTGGTTCGGAATGCAATCGAGCTCGTGGATGCAAGATATTGTCGTTGCTAGCCTTGTACTACTACGGCTGACCCGACTGAAGTCAGGATTCGGCCGGTGGCGCCACAAAAATCCTCTCGCGTACCCGGCTCAGGATGAGCTGGTACAGTCTTGCCCCCGTCTCTCCTGTGGCCAGCGTAGGCCTTCCCACCGATCCGGAAGTATCGGCGGGAATTCGTAAAGCCGCACGCGTATGTCGTCGCCGTCTACCGGGCGCGATCGTATAATCCTGTGCCAGATCCATGCGAACGAGATGGGGGGCGAGATGAAGCATCAGGGAGGTATCGGACTCGTCTCCGTGCCGCGCTTCCGCGCCTCCGATCAGGAGCTCGGAATGCGGAATGGCAAGAGCGTCCACGACCCGAACGCGCGCGATGCGGGTCACGACAGTTGCCAGTGCTTCCGCGTGTGCCTCGAATCCGCTTGCCGTGAGCAGAATGAACTCCCGAATACCACCCAGTTCCCAGGAATTCAGCAGGTCGTTAAGCGCGCGGTGGAGCGTCTTGCGACGCAACGACGCATTTCCCGGACGCGCCCCATCGACAGACGCGTTCACGCCGTACTCGAGCGCCGGCGCGCGCAGCACCCCGAACTCGGCCGACAGGTCGTCGGCGAGGTGTTCGACGATGATGGTGTCGCACCCTATGGGAAGATGAGGGCCGTGTTGCTCGCAGGTTCCCACGGGGACGATGAGTCTGGCATCGGCTGCGATGCAGGCGGCGATGTCGGCAGGAATCATTTCCTTGAGACGCCGCGGCGTGCTCACCTTGAGCGATTCAGTCATTCGCGCTTTGAGTGAGCCACTGCTGGATCGCGAGAGCGTTCGAAGGGGGACAGGCATTGTCTGGCTCGCCACCGGGGCGTCGGCGATCCTCGCTGCCGCGCTCTGGCTTCGCTCGCCATCCGTACCTTACCTCGCGGCCGTCGCCCTCGCCACGGCGGCAACCGTGGTTTTGGGCAGGCGCGCGGGCAGTACGGGTTGGCGCATGTTACTCCTGCTGTCTCTCGTAGCCTTCGTGGGGATGGGCGTTTTTGCTCAGGTCGTTCTCCGCCGCATCGATCAGGCGTGGGAACTCTTCGACCAGGAGCGTCGGGAGCGCGGGGCGGAGGCGTTGGAACGCGCCCTCGCGCAGGCGGTGCGCGATGCTCAGGCGACCGCGCGATCGGCGGTTGAAGGGGCTCCCGGTGAGGTGGGTTCGTTTGAGCGACTGGCCGCGGCGCTTCGTGGATCGGGATCGGGCGAGCTCGGTGTGGTCCTCTATGAGGAGGGCGTCGCGGTGGCCTGGAGCGGGCGACAGCGCGTCGCAGCCGACTCGTCCCGCGCTCCGGTCGGCGTGATACAGACGCCCTTTTACGTGGTGCTCTACGCGTCGGCTGAAGCGGGAACTCGCCGCGCTGTCGCCACAGTGCTGGTGAGCGCCGCTCCGCCGGCGGACCGACTCGCGCAGGCGCTCGACGCCGGAGTGGTTCAGGCGGAAGGGCTGCGCGGATTCGAGTATCGTCTGGGTCGGGCGATCAATATCGGTTGGAGGGCGTTTCCTGCGAGCGGCCCGACGCTCTTTGCCCTGCGCGCGATTCCGCTGACGCAGGGCGAGGCACGCCTCGATCTGCTGGAGCGCGCCCGCGCCCGCGGTGCCGCCCTGGTGGCTCTCGCGGTGGTGCTCCTCCTGGGCGCCGCGTGGCGCCGACCCGCGTCGCTGTCTCAACGCCTGGGTGCATTGGGAATCGCACTGCTGGTCGTCGCGCTGGTACCGCTGAACGCCTTCTCCAATCTGTCCGTGCTGGTCGATCCGACCTACTACTTCGCGCCGCTCGGCGGACCGTGGACGGCCAGTGTCGGTGCGTTAGGCCTGACGAGTGCGCTGATCCTGGTCGGCCTGCTGGCGTACCTGCGTGGCGCACGGCAGCCGGCCACGCGACTCGTTGCCGTGGTGGCTGTCATCGTCGTGGCCGGCCTCGGTCCCTTCCTGATGCGCGACCTCGCACGCGGGATTTCGCTCCCGCGCTGGGGCGTCACGATGCAGCTCTGGCTGTCGTGGGAAGTCGCACTTTTCCTGGCGGCGACCGCGGTGTTGGTCGCTGGTGCGACGGCGGGTCGCTCGGCGCTCGGCAGCTCACGCGGCCTTTCGCCGGCGCTGGCGCCGCTGCTCGCCGGACTTGCGGCCATCCTCGCTCCCGTGCTGTGGGATGCGCCTGGTGGCTGGCCGGGGT
>JBKKBS010000302.1:0-3449 GCA_046713815.1 Tepidiformaceae bacterium | reverse complement strand
GTTCCGCTCACGGCCTCGCGAGCGGCGGCGACCAGCGCGTTGCGCAAATCGACACGAGCGCGATCGTAGTCCTGCAGGTTGCGCGTCACTTCGCCCTGCAGCTCGCAGACCGACTTTTCGCGATCGCTCTTGAATTCGTGGTCCGAGCGCTGGAGTTGATTGGCGACACCGATGACGCGAATGTGGTCCACGTCGTAGAACAGACGCTGGAACTGCAGCGGATTGTTGCGCGGAACCTCCTGCCAGTATCCCTTGTGCAGCGTGAGTTCGAGGTCGGTCTTGTTGGATGCGAACGCGAGGTATCCGCTGTCGGCGAAAATCGTGCGCCTGCGCAGCGCGTCGCTGATGTCGTAGATGGTGACCTCGCGCATCAGATTGGAGGCAGGATCGATATGGTTGGCGCGAAGAAAGAGTTTTCCTGGCGAGACTTCGTTGATCACCTGTTCGCGCAGCGCGAACGTCGGCTTTTTCTGCGCGATGTCGCCTTGGAGTGCGCTGAGGCGATGATTGGCGCGCGGGAGAATCTGGTCGTTGAACACGATCATCACGACCGAGAGGATCGCGGCGCAGAACAGAACCGGGACCATCAGGCGCGACATGCTCACGCCGTTCGCCTTGAGCGCCGTCACCTCGTTTTCGGAGGCGAGCCGGCTGAAGGCGTAGAGCGTCGAGACGAGGACCGCCATGGGCAGGGTCATCGCGACGGTAAAGGGCACGGAGAGGGCGAAGAATTCCGCGATCACTCTCCAGTCCAATCCCTTACCGACCAGATTCCCGAACTGCTTGGCGATGTAGTTGAGCAGGAGGAGCGACGTGAGAGACGTCAACGCGAAAGTCAGAGGCCCCGCGTGCTCTCGAAGCACGTACTTGTGGATTATCTTCACGCAGTGATCGAGCTCAGGCCACGCCTCGGGGAACCGGCGCGGTTCGGTGTCGTAAGAGAAGGATCGGAAGATGGCCGACGTGCCTTCCGGCTCCCGCCAAATATAGCCGCCCGCCGGTGTTCGGGTCGTCACAGCGTCCCGGCCCATTCTGCCCGTCCCGCCCGCTGATACCCGCCCGCCGCCGATTGGTGCGCGTCCTCCGGCTCGCCCTCTGGTGCATGATGCCCGCGATGTGCGTGCGTCCGATCGCGGCGCGCGCACAGGTGCGGGACACGACGCGCGCCCCCGCGCGTGACTCCACGGTACGCGACACCTCACGCAAGGCGAATCTCGGCACGCTCTTCGGCGTGGACTCGAACTTCACGATCGAGCTCCTGACGCGAATCGAAGCGCGGGGCGAGCGGACCAAGAACGATCGCTGCATCGCCGGCCAGTTCGTCAACAATACGTTTCGCTGCAGCGCGCCGATCCAGCCGGCGTTCGACTTTCAGTTCGCGCTCACGTCGGGGGGGTCGATCGCCAACCGCGTCAACGTGAACGTCGACTACGATTCGCAGCGCGAGTTCGACGCCTCCAATAACATCTCGCTCTATTTCGAGGGAAAACCGAACGAACTCTTTCAGCGCGTTGAGCTCGGCAACGTCTTCTTCCAGCCGCCACCATCGCGTTTCCTGACCGCCGGAATCCCCAGCGGCAACTACGGGCTGCAGGCTATCGGGCACATCGGGAGTATGCGCTTCGCCGCCATTCTTGCGCAGCAAAAGGGGAACGTGGTGAAGGACCAGGTCTTCCAGGTTGGCTCGGTGGCGATTCAGAACGTCGAGCGGGAGATCGAGGACTATCAGATTGAGCCGCGCCGCTTCTTTTTCACGATCGATCCGCGTCACTTCGGCTCGCGTTATCCGAACATCGACATTCTCGATCAGCAGCTACTGCGCACGCTCTCGGCGTCGCTTCCGGACACGATACGCCCCTCCCGTGTTTCGCTCTATCGCCTGCTGATCGGCGGCCAGCCGGCCAATCCGAACGGTCCGCGCTTCACGATTCTCGACGACCCCACGTCGCGGCCGGCACAGGCATATGAGCTGCTGCGCGAGAACATCGACTACTACATCGATCCATCGCAGCTCTGGTTCTCGCTGGTCAGGCCACTGTCGCTGAACAACGAGCGTCTGGTGGTCGCCTACACCGTCAAGCTGGGCGGACGCGAGACGGTGCTCCCGCTGGTGGGAGGCACGCCCGACCTCGACGCGCAGGTCGATCGAGCCCAGTACGCGAACCTGATCTGGGATCCGCAGATCATTCCTGATGATCCTGCCTTTCGCAGGGAGATCCGCTCGATCTACCGGTTAGGCGGCGAGGACCTCAAGCGCGAGTCGGTCGCGCTGCGCATCATCTCCGGATCGGGCGCCGACCAGGAGAAGCCGCCGGGCGGCGTGGCGCCGCCGTATCTCAACCTCTTCGGCCTGTCGCAATCCAACAACTCCTCGACGTTCGACGCGCAGAACCGGATCTGGCCGAGGCCCGGGGATCCCAACTTCACGGTGAATGGCGCGCAGGCGTCGCTGATCATCCGTGATCGCTTCGTCATCTTTCCGTCGCTGCAGCCGTTTGCGCGAACGGGGCTGGCGCGTCCGCCGGAAGTCCCGGCCAACGACACGCTCTACCGGACGCCTAACGAATACCTCTACTCGTCGCAGCATCCACAGAGCTTCTACCGGCTGCGGGCGCGCTACGACGTGGAGGGAACAGCAGGGCTGCGGTCGCTGGCGCTGGCGTCGGTGCAGCTCCGTCCGGAGTCGGAGCGGGTGACGATGGACGGGCGCCTGCTGGTGCGCGGGATCGACTACGATATCGACTACGATCTTGGCCGTGTCACCTTTCTCCGCCCCGACACGCTGCTGGCACGTCCGCATCGCGTGGTGGTGCAGTACGAGGAGAATCCGCTCTTCCAGGCGATCCCGACTTCGCTGTTCGGGCTCACCACGCAGTGGAAGCTGCCCCATGGCGAAGTCGGATTCACGGCGCTCTCCCAGAGTCAGCGCACCACCTTCACCCGTCCGCCGTTAGGCTTCGAGCCGGCGGCGTCGCTGGTGGCCGGCGTCAATGGCACGTTCGGCTGGGATGTCGCGCCGCTGTCACGCCTGCTCGCGCGGGCGCTTCCGCTGGCCAACCGGAACGCCACTTCGCGCCTGGACGTGAACGCCGAAGTGGCGGTGAGTCGCCCGCGCCAGCGCGCCACCCAGCAGGCCTACATCGAGTCCTTTGAAGGCGAGGGAGGGACACAGGTATCAGCCTTCGAGGCACAGTGGCAATACAGCTCGCAGCCCGCGCTCGGCACGCGCCTCCCGCAACTGTTGTCTCCGGCGATTCTCGACACGACACGGGCGACGACGATGTCGTGGCAGAACAACGGGACCAATCGCGCCGGCCAGTCGGTCTCGTTCAGCATCCGGGACATCGACCCGCTGGCGCAGTTCGCGGGCGCCGGCTTCGCTGCGCCCGAGCAAATTCTCTGGCTCAACCTCTACCCGTTAGGCGTGGGAGGGCTGATCGAGTCCGCCA
>JBKKBS010000301.1:0-2727 GCA_046713815.1 Tepidiformaceae bacterium | reverse complement strand
CTCGCCGGGCTCATAGTAAAGCGGGACGCGGCTGAGCCGGTCCACGAACGATGTGAGCGTCTCACCAGGCCCGCGCATCACGCCTTCGCGGCGATAGATCTTGTCCACCGGATGGTTCGTGGCGCCGTAAGTCAGTCCGCCGGTATGGCTGAGGACGTGCCGGAAGGTCATCGGCTGCTTCGGTTCGCGCAACTCGAGTTCGTCCTTGTCGCCCGAGACCCATACCTTCTGATCCTTCCACGAGGGCAGGAAGCGAGAGACCGCGTCGTTGAGCTGGAAATGTCCCTGCTCGTAGAGCTGCATCAGTGCCACGGACGTGATCGGCTTCGTCATCGAGTAGATGCGAAAGATCGTGTCGTCGCGCATCGCCTTCTGGCGTTCGATGTCCATCAGCCCGAGCGAGCGGAAGTAGCCGACGTGGCCGTGCCGTGCGACCAGTACCTGGCAGCCCGAGATCTTGCCAGGCTTGACGTAGTTGCGCTCCAGGTGCCCGGTGATCCGTTCGATCCTATCCGGGCCGAAGCCGGCCTCGTGTGGCGAAGAGTGCATGCGAAGCTCCGGTACGTTCGTTGTGTTGGCATCCTAACAACCGCGGAGTCACGGCGTCACGGAGAACGGAAATTCGACTGCGTGTCTCTCTGTCTCCCTGGATTTTCCCGCCAGAATGGCCGCCACTCGACGGGACTAATCGGGGTGCAGGCCGAACGCTTCGGCGAGCAACTCGTAGGAGTGAACGCGTGCCGCGAAGTCGTGCGTGATCGTGACCACGACCACCTCGTCCGCCTGGAATTCGGCCACCATCCGTTCGATCCGCTCACGCACGCCCGCCGGGTCGCCGTAGATGGAGTTTGCGCGCGCGAACTCCAGGTATTCGCGCTCGGGGGCCGTGAAGTCGAACGACATCGCGTCCTCGACGCTGGGGATTCCACGGAAGCCGTCTTTAGAGGACATGACACGCCATGCCCAGCGGCTCCATGAGAGGCGTTCAGCCTCCTCGGTCGTGTCGGCGCAGGTCACGGAGAGTGCCAGCGATGTGCGGGGCGCGCCGAGGAAGGGCGACGGCTCGAACCGCTCGCGATACATTTGCACCGCCTCGATTCCGCGGTGCTGGTTGATGAAGTGGGCGAAGCAGAAGCTCCAGCCGAGTTCCGCCGCGTAGAGCGCGCTCGCGTCGCTCGATCCGAGCAGCCAGAGTTCAGGCATGGTCTCGACGTCCGGCATGGCACGGATGGCGCGGAACGGGTGCTCCCGGGGCAGTGAGTTCGAAAGAAAGCCATAAAGGTCGAGGAGTTCCTCTTCGTAATGGTCGACGCTTGGACGGTTGAGGTTGTGCGTGAGTGCGGCGGCCGTCAGGCGGTCGCTGCCGGGGGCGCGGCCGACGCCCAGGTCGATGCGCCCGGGATGGAGCGCTTCGAGCATGCGGAAGCTCTCCGCCACCTTCAGGGGGCTGTAGTGCGTGAGCATGACGCCGCCCGAGCCCACGCGGATGCGCTGCGTCGCCGAGGCGACAGCGCCGATGAGCACCTCCGGCGAGGCGGAGGCAAGGCCGCCCGAGTTGTGGTGCTCGGCCAGCCAGTAGCGTTTGTAGCCGAGCCGGTCGGTGACCTTCGCGAGCTCAATCGTCTCGCGGATGGCCTGTGCGGCCGTGCCGCCGGCGCGGATGGGTGACTGATCGAGGACGCTCAGTTGCATCGTTTTGCACCGCGGAGGCGCGCAGGCTCGGAGAAATGACCTTGCGCCCGAGGATGATGGAATTTCACGAGCCGGGCGCACCCGAGCGGATCCGCGTCGGCCGAATGCGGATGACCACGAAGTCCGCCGCGATTGTCTGCCACTCAGCGATCGCTTCGCTGCGCCGTGGCTCTTCGTAGTAGCGGTTGGCGAGTCTCTCGGAGAGCTCGAATCCGCCGTCGCTCTCGACCGTCGCGGTCCCTTCAATCGTGACCCACGCCTCTGGCACGCCGACCCCTTCTTCGATGCTCAGAGCGACGCGTGGGTCGCGTTCGATGCGGCGCATCTTCGGGCTCGTGCGGCTCGTGAAGATGGCCGCCGTCTCGCCGTCCCAGTCGAACCAGACGGGCACGATGGTCGGAGAGCCGTCCGCGTTCAGTGTCGCGAGCTTGGCGATGCGCGTCTCGCCCAGGAATGTGTCGCGCTGGTCAGGCGTCATTTCGGTCATCGGTGGACTCCTTCGGTGCATTGTGGCATTTGTCTGCTCTAGCTCTCCCGTTGCCGCATCTGCCACTCGAGCACGAAGGGGTTGTGTTTCTTCTCGAACGCGATCGTCGTCTCGTCCATGTGGCCGGGGAGCACCATCGTGTCGTCGGGGAGGGTGAGCAGACGCTCGCAGATGCTCGTCATCTCCTGGGCGTGGCTGCCGCCGGGGAGGTCCGTGCGCCCAATCGAGCCGCGGAAGAGGGTGTCGCCGCAAAAAAGCATGCCCTCGGTGTAATAACTCACGCTGCCGGGGGTGTGGCCGGGCGTCGTGATGGCGCGCAGTTGCAACCCTGCGACCTCGACGATGTCGGCGTCCTCGACGAAAGCGTCGGGGTTCGGCGGCGCCTGGCCCGGATCCAGCCCGAAGCGGGCCGCCGACAGCGTGAAGCCGTCGCGCAGGAGGTCCAGGTCCTGGTGGTGGAGGAGGAACTTCGCCCCGGTCGCCGAATGCACTCCCGCCACGCCAAGGACGTGGTCGATGTGGGCGTGCGAGTTCGCGATCAGCTTGAT
>JBKKBS010000300.1:0-4322 GCA_046713815.1 Tepidiformaceae bacterium | reverse complement strand
AACCCAAACCAGTCAACCCGCAAGTGGTTTCTTCGTGCGTCCTGAAAGTTGGCCGTGGCACCCGGGGCGGACTCAGTTGCAGTGGGTGGCATGTTAACAATCGTGTCAATCGTTTCGATGTCATCGCTCCGCCGCAGCTTGTCTAGGGCCGGGGTCTTAAAGAGACTGCCGGGCGCGTACCGCTGCTCCAGAAACGTGAAATAGTCGCCCTTCGTCATGTGCTTGGGCATGTGTGGCATAGCGCATCAAACCCCCGAATCGTGCTCGCGCGGCGCTGCAACGGACGCGCGGAGAATGCGCGCCCCAAGGTAAAGTGTCAATACGTCTTGTGTGAGCGACTTCACGCCAGAGTCAGGCGCCTTGTATCGCGGCGAGCGTCGCTTCGATTGGCAGGAGCACGCTGTGGACCTGGGTGCGCTCGCGAAACCCTTTCAGTGCCAGCCGTCCGCGGCTGCGGAACTCGAACGGAGAGCCGTCCGCCAGCCGCCGTACTGTGTCTGAAACCAGTACCTCTCCGGGCCGCGCACGGTCGCAGATCCGGAACGCCTGGGTCACCGACAGCCCAACGAGGTCGTTTTCGGTCAACACCGGCTCCCCCGCGCTGATGCCAACGCAGACGTCCGCTCTGATCGTCGTCCCGCCTCGGTGGAAAATGGGGAAGTGCCCGGCCACCGCCAGGGCGCAGTTCAACGCGTCGGATGCCGAAGGGAACCACGCGAAGATGCCGTCTCCCGTGTGCTTTACCTCCGACCCATCGAAACGCAAGAGCTGTTCCCGGACGATTTCATTGTGCTCCCGCAACATATGCACCCACTGCTCGTCGCCAAGCGCCTCGTTGAGCTGAGTCGAGCCAACGATGTCGGACACGAGCACGAGGCGCAGGCCTCCTTCGAGGACACGGTGGCGCTCGCGGGGAGCGGGACTCGGCGGCAGCCCCGCGTGTTCCATCTGCTCCAGGTATGCCCGTGCCTCCGCCGACGAGCCCACCCCCGTGCTCGCTTTCAAATCGGCAAGCCGCCGGCCGACGGCGCGCTCGGCCAGCAACAAGCGTGCGGCGATATCGCGCTTGGTGAGCCCCTTCGCCATCTGCTCCATCAGGTCCGTTTCGTCGCCCGCTCGCGGCCCCAGCGGGGCGACGGCCGCCGCATCGCGCGCGGGTATGATCTCTCTTGCGCGATTAAGCCATCCCTGCATGCCGAGGTCTTCGAACAGCGCCATTGCCTCGGAGAGGTATGCGCTCCCGCGCGACTGCGCGTCGGAGGTTCCGTTGGACATCAGCACACGGCCCAGGCCGAAACAAGCGTGCGCGAGTTCTGCTCGCGCCCGGCTCATCCGCGCCGCGGCGATTGCCGCCTCGTATCGCTGCGCGGCTTCATCAAGTTCGCCCTCTAGCAGCGCAAGGTCCCCAAGCACGCGGGGAATCAGGTAGGCGCCAAGCGGCAGTGAGAACAGCACGCCCCGGTTCACCGCCTCGGCCAGGGTCTCACGCGCGCCTTGGGCTATGTCGCGTTCACCGCTGAGCGCGGCCACCTCGACCCGCATGCAGAGCGCCCCGAGTGACATCATCCCGACCGGGAGGGGACGCTGAACTCTCGCGGCATGGGCAGACAATTCAGCGGACAGTCGCGAGTACTCGCCGCGATGCGCCATGCAGAGGAGCGTTCCAATCCATGATAAGCCCGCAGCTCCGGCGTCTCTCCAGAGGTCCACGGCATGCGCCGCACCGTCGATGTCGCCGCGCGCGAGGCGGGCCTGGATGAGAGCCGGGAACACGATGCCCGGCGACCAGACGTAACTCGAACGTCGGAACATGAGCATGCATCCGGCTGCCGAACGTTCCGCCAGCTCGAAGTCGCCACGCAGCGTGGCGAGCGCCGTGGCCGTGGCCAGGGTGAGGGAGTGCTCCGCCCAATCGTGCGTGCGTTCGAACAGCTCGGTCGCATCCCGGGCAACGCCCTCCGCCTCCTTCAGTCGCCCGAGGGCCGCTAAAGCGAGCGGCATGCGCTGCAGCGGCCATGCCTCGAACCAGGGATCGCCAAGTTCTCGCGCCACCGCCAGGGCTGTTGTGTGGTGCGCAAGCGCGGCCTCGGGATCCAGGGCCTGCCAGCTCGCGAGCGCGAGCGTGTCGGCCGCATGAAGGGTGAGAAACGCATCGCCCGAATCTTCGCCAACGGCCAGCGCCCGGGCCGCATAGTGCTTCGCCTCGGGCCGTTGAAGCGCGAAGAAGACCTCTGCGATCTGTGCTTCAAGGTGCGCTCTCGCGCGCCGATCGGTGCCATCCGTTTCATCCAGGAACTGCTTGATCTCCGGTGAATCCACAAGCCTCGCGCCCGCGCTCAGGTCATGCGAGATCTGCGCTCTCATCCAGCCTACCAGCGCGTCCGCCCGCCCAAGCGCGTTCCCGGCCTCACGATAGAGTTGCGCTGCCGACAGAAACGCTACGAGGCTCGCCGATATGTCGAGGTTCCGATAGAGCGCTTGCCCGCAACGGTACGTCAGTGCCGCGAGTTCCAAGACCGAGAGACCTTCGCGGTATTCCTGGCTTTCCAGGGCTTCGCGGTAGAAGCGGGCGGCCTCGCCCCACGCGCTGAGGGCGTACGCTCGTTCGCCCGCGCGGGCGGCCGCCCCTCCTTGCTTCACCGGGTCCGCCAGGGGCCCGGCAGCCTTCAGGTGCGTCGCAATCTCGAGAATATTCGCGACGGCGTCCCCCGTGCTCAACACGTCTGCTATCCGGAGGTGCGTTCGCCGGCGACGGCTCACCGGCCATCGCCGGCCGAAGACCCGGCGCACGATGGGGTGGGCGAACCGGATTCCTGCTTCCGTTTCGTTGATGAATCCTTCGGTGACCGCCAGAGCGAGGAGGTCGATCAGCGCCTCCCGTCCCACCTCTGCCACAACAGCCAGCAGGTCCAACGGCGCCTCATCTCCGATGAGCGCCGCCGCCGTGAGCAGATCGGCTGTGTCCGTGGCCAAGGCCCGGGCGCGCTCATCGATTGCCGCTGTCACCTCGTTCTGAATGCTCAGTTCCGCCGGGTCTGAGTCGCTGACGATGAAATCCCCCCGTCGCCGGAGGCTGCCTTCACTTGAAAGGAGCTTGAGGGATTCCATCGCAAAGAGCGGATTGCCGCCGGTAGCCCTGTGCAAGGCCGTCAGCAGCGGCGGCGCTACCGGTCCCCCCGCTGCGTCCCACAGCAGATCGTTGAGTTCGAGTTCGTCCAGTCCCTTGACCGCTACTGACTCGACGATATGTTCCCGGCGCAAGCGGGCCGCAAGACGCGCAGGCTCGCTGCCGGAGGGCAGATTTCTGTGAACCAGGACGAGGCAGAGAGCGAAATCTCGCTGGCCGGCCTCGTCCGATGCGCTCAACACAAGGTGCTCCAGTACGCCCAGAGTGCTGGGGTCCGCCCAGTGGACATCGTCAACCACCAGCAACAAGGGACGAAGTGCCGCCAACTCGAACGTGGCCCGTGGCAGCGCGATATACAGCTCCGGCGTGCGGTCGATGGCCCCATCCGTCTCTCCGCGGCGATGACCCGGCCGCAACAACTGGAGCGTATCGCCCTCTCCCACGAGCCCCGCGCGCTCCAGTCGCGGGAGCAAGGCAGATACGAACGGCAGATACGGGACTGAGCTCCCTTCGATGCACCGGCTCATGCACACCTGCGCGCCGCGTTGCTCCGCCACGGCAGCCAGTTCGCGCACCAACCGCGTCTTTCCCACACCCGCCTCGCCCGACACGAGCACGATCGCGGGATCTCCGTCGAGGCTCCGCGCCAGGGCGCTCGTCAGCGTCTGCATGGCGACGCCACGCCCAATCAGGCGCGCGGGGGTCTGCAAGCGAATCTCGGACTTGTTCTGCGCCATGTCGTCCTCGCGGGCGTACTGTTGCGCCATCCTAGGCGCGTTCGAGAAAGCCCTCAATGCGAGGCATAACACACCATTCCGCATCGGCGCGCCTTGTCTGTCACCTCACTCGCCTTCGGGGTACCCTGAACCACGGTGGAAGACCTCTCGATCTACCTCTTCTGGACTGGGTTGCTGCTCGCCGTTATGGCTGCGGCGCTGTACGGCGCTTATGCGGCGGGGCCAAGCGTCGCGCTGCGCCGCTTCGCCGGCCAAACAGCCGCTGGCACGGTCGTCGTCTCCGGCCCACCCGGCGCCCCGAATGCAGGGCTCGGTCGTCTCGCCACCACGTTCACGGGCTTCACCGTACTCGCCCTCGCGGGGGCCATAGCCGCGCGTTGGGCAGCCATCGATCACACGCCCCTCTCGAACATGTATGAGTTCACGGTGGCCTTCGCCTTCGGCATCGCCGCCGCCTA
>JBKKBS010000299.1:0-5390 GCA_046713815.1 Tepidiformaceae bacterium | reverse complement strand
GCGAAGTGGTGCAAGCGGAATTTGTTTCCCTCATGGCACACCACCTCGCCCTCAGGACGGGCGCCTGGGCGCTCGGACTTGACGGAGTGGAAGCCTCGGCGCGATCCGGCGCTGAGGATGCAGCCGGTGCCCTGCGCGCGGTCGAGGACTGGGACGCCGCATACAACGCGCCGGAGTACGCCGTCATTTCGGGACCCATGCGGAGGGCCATGGCGCATTACGTCGCGGAGATCCGAAAGCTGCTGGAATCGGCACGCTGAACACGTACAGCAGAAAGAAAGCTCGCGCTCCCGAGTGCCTCTCCTCCACACATGGCACGCATGCACGGAGCCGGAAGTGGGGAGGCCCGGCCCGTGGGAACTCACGGGCAACAGCCACAAATGGCACCGCCCCCTCACCCCCCGGCCCCCTCTCCACTGCGGTGGAGAGGGGGAGACGAGCTTGCGTGCAGTCGAAGGCATAGCGCGGGGGATCTCGCGGGCAACAGCCATCAACGGCACCGCCCGCTCACCCCCCGGCCCCCTCTCCACCGGGGTGGAGAGGGGAGACGAGCTCGCGTGTATCACCCTGTTCAGGGCAGGAGGAGGCGATCTCTGGCGGTGCGGTCACTTCCGCAGGGACAGGGATTAAAGTCCTATCCGGCGCGGCCGCGCAGGGCGAGTGTCGTCATCGTGAAGGTGAGGACGCCCATGCCGCCGATCGCCACGGCCAGCCACAGCAGCTCCGTCCCATCCCAGCCGCCCGTAATCAATCCGCGCATCCCCTGGAGGATGTAGGTCACCGGGTTGACCCGCGCCACCACCTCCAGCCAGTCGGCGAAGACCTCGATTGGTGCAAAGGTCGGCGCCAGGAAGAGGAGCGGGAAGAAGAGGATGAACCCCGCTTGCGCCGCCTGGGGGCTTCCCGTCTTGAGAGCGAGCGCCATCCCGAACCCCGAATAGGCGAGTGCGAACGCGCCAGTCGCTCCGAGCAACAGCAGCATCCCGGGCGCGCCGGTCTTGAAACCGGACCCCATCGCGATCGCGAGGGCGATGATCACGACCGACAGCACGACCGTCTTGATCGCGTCTGAGAGCATGCGCCCGAAGACGATCGCAAAGCGGGGCGTGGAGGTGAGCGTGAGCTTCTCGAAGTAGCCGCTCTGGATATCGAGCGTCATTGCGAGGCCGGCGCCGCTGGCGATGCCCGCCGCCCCCTGGAGCAGCGCCACGGGAAGTTGGAATCCGTGATAATCCTCCACCCCGAAGGCCCGCTGGGAGACGTTGCCCACCGCGCCAACGGTCACGACATAAAAGAAGAGCGGGATGAAGGCGTTGGCGGCCTCGTTCCAGGGCTGACGAATCGTTTCGCGCAGCGACCGCCGCGTGAGCATGAGGGTGTCGGTGATGGCGCGCATCAGGCCGACCCTCCCGCAGCCACGGGGACGGCGGTCTCCCGGACCTCCAGGTGGTGGCCCGTAGCGCGCAGAAAGACGTCATCGAGCGTGGGATGGGTGAGGCCGAGGCGCGCGACACGCAGGCCCGCGTCATCGAGCTGGCGCAGGATTTCCGCCACCGCCGCAGAGGCGTTGCGGATATACACGACCGTCTCCCGCTCGGTCTGGGTCACGTCCTCTACGCCCTCGAAGCGTCGAAGGACGGGCTCGGCCTCGACCTGCGTTTCCCGGCCGCCTTCGAAGACGAGCGTGATCGCGTCCGCGCCGATGGAGGACTTGAGCTTCGCTGGCGAGCCCTGCACCACGATCTTGCCCGCGTCCATGATGGCGATGTCGTGCGTCAGGCGGTCTGCTTCCTCGAGGTACTGAGTGGTCAGGAAGAAGGTCACGCCCTGCTCGTTCAGTTCCTGTACATAGCGCCAGACCGACTCGCGCGTGATCGGGTCGAGGCCCGTGGTCGGCTCATCGAGAAAGATGATTTTCGGTTCGTGTACAAGCGCGCAGGCGAGGTCGAGCCGCCGCTTCATGCCGCCTGAATAGCCCTTGATCGGCCGGTCCGCGGCGTCGGTCATGGTGACGATGTCCAGCAGTTCCGCGACGCGCTTCCTTGCCACCGGGCCGGGCACGCCGAAGAGTCGCGCCTGCAGCGTCATCAGCTCGCGGCCGGTCTGCATCTCGTCGAGGCCGACTTCCTGCATGGCCACGCCCACGCGGCGGCGCACAGCCTGCGGGTCCGCCAGGACGTCGATTCCGGCGACCGTCGCCGTCCCGCTCGTAGGCTTGATGAGCGTCGTGAGCATGCGCACGGTGGTCGTCTTGCCAGAGCCGTTCTGGCCAAGGAAGCCGAAGACCTGGCCCTCGGGGATGTCGAGGTCGATGCCGTCCACCGCCCTGATCCCGGGCGAGAAGTGCTTGACGAGCAGGTTGGCAACGATTGCGGATGCCATGCGTCCTCCGTTCAAACGTACGTTTCAATCCTACGTTTGAATTTTGGAGGATGCAACTACGCACGCGGACAGGAGGGCCGCGGCTCCTATCGCGGGTCGATGGGGGTGACGACGCCCAAGCGCTCCTCGATCGCTTCGGCCGCATCGAGGCAGATGTCCTCGCGGTAGCGGGCGCCCAGCAGCTGAACGCCTTGCGGCATGCCGCTGGCGGCGCCCATGCCGACGGGCACCACCACCGCTGGCAGCCCCAACAGGTTCGCAGTGACAACCAGCCGGAAGCCGCGCAAGAGCTGCTGGATCTCGTCCGGCCCTTCGAGGTCGAACCCCACGGGGAACGCCTGCATCGTGTTCACCGGACCGAGTGTGATGGGGTACCGCTCCGAAAACTGGGCCCATTCACGCGCGATCCGTTCTCGCTCAGCGAGCCCACGGAAGTAGCCGGCCGAGTCGAGCCTGGGCATGCCCGCCATGCCAATCTCGAGGAAGCGCTTCGCATCCTCGCCGCCAATCTGTTGAAGGATTGGCAAAAAGCCCGCCTCGACTTCGTAACGGATGAGCCCACCCCACATGTCGCGCGCTTCGTTCACCAGCGGCGGGTCGACGTCTTCAACGGTCCAGCCAGCATCCCTGAGCGCATCGACGGCGCGCCGCACACCCGCCGCGATGTCCGGGTCAACGCCCTCGCCGCCGGGGTCCGTGGTGACGGCCACGCGCTTCTCGACGGCGGGACCGTACAGCGGCACGGGCGCCCACCAGGGGTCGCGCGCGTCGCCCGCGCACATGTTTTCGTAGGCGAGACGCAGGTCTCGGACGTGGCGTGCCATCGGTCCCTGCACCGCGAACAATTGGATGGTGATCGGCGCCTCCTCGGGCGCCAGCGATGACGCCTGGGCAACGCGCCCGAAGGTGGGCTTGAGGGCCGCCGTGCCGCAGCATTGGGACGGCCAGCGCAGCGAACCGCCGTAGTCGTTGCCCAGGCCCAATGGCGTCATGCCCGTGGCCAGCGCCGCTGCCTCGCCGCCGCTGGAGCCGCCCGGCGTACGCGTCGCGTCCCAGGGGTTCTTCGTCGCGCCGCGCAGGGCGTTGTCGCTATGCCAGCGCAGGCCGAAGTCGGGGAGGTTGGTGCGCGCGAAGGGGATAGCGCCAGCCGCCTTGAGTTGCGCGACCTGGGGCGAGTCGAGCGATGGCATCGCCTGCTCCATCGCCACGATCCCCTGCGTCGTCGCGGACCCCATGAGGTCGATGTTTTCTTTCACGGACATGGGCACGCCGTGCAGCGGCCCCACCTCGCCGCCCGCTGCCAAGGCGCGGTCGGCCGCCTCCGCCGCTTCGAGCGCGGAGTCCGTCAGCGTCACGGTCACGGCGTTGATAGCCGGGTTCACCGCCGCTATCCGCTTCAGGTGAGCCGTCACCACTTCGCGGCTCGTTACCTCGCGGTCGCGAATGAGCCGCGCGAGATCCGAAGCGCCAAGCCGCCAGAGTTCGGTCGCCGTCGCCGTTGCCGTTGCCATTGGTGTCACCGCCAGTACAGAGTCCCTGCACTCTACACTGGCGGCCTGTGGTTGCGCCGCCGGAATACGTGGTTTCCCGCGAGACTTCTCGCGTTATGATGAATCTGTGACCGCACAGCGAAAACCAGCATCATCAGATCCCGCGCCAGGCAGCATACGCGCGCCTCTTCATAAGATTCTCTACCGTGACCTCATGGACTGTTGGATCGCCGAGGACGACGGCGAAATGCAAGCGACCTGGCAGTACCTTGAGACGGCCATGGCCGAGCGTCGGCGAGAACTCGGCCAACGGCCGTCTCAAGGTGAGTAACGTCGTCCTCCTTGACGCAGGCCCACTTGGAATTGCGACACAGGAGCGCCTGGACCTATCACTCATCACTAGACTGGACGCTCTCCAAATTGCCGGAGCGTTCGTGGCGGTGCCCGAGATAGCGGACTATGAGATCCGTCGCGAGTTAGTCCGTGGGCAGAAACTGAGGGGTATCGCGCGGCTCGACCGCTTCGTCCAAGGATCCTGGTACGTGCCGATCTCCACGGCAATTATGCGAACCGCAGCCGATTTGTGGGCCGAAGCGAGAAACAGAGGGCGGCCAACCGCCGGGTGGCAAGCGTTGGACGCGGATGTCATTCTCTCCGCAACCGCACGCCAATTGGAGACGGAGCATCGTGTCATAGTAGCGACACTCAACGTCGGCCACCTCTCGCTGTTTGTCGATGCACGCCACTGGATTGACATCGAGTTTGCCTAAATTCCGCAAAGGAGCTAGCGATGCCACAGTTTCGTCTTGAAGGGAAAGTCGCCATCGTCACGGGGGCGGGGGCCGTCGATCCTGACGGCATCGGCAATGGCCGCGCGGCCGCAATCCTCTTCGCTCGCGAAGGGGCGCGCGTGCTGCTCGTCGACCGCGACGCCGCGCTCGCCGAGCGCACGCTGGAGATGATCGGCGCCGAGGGCGAGGCGGCCGTCTTCGCTGCGGACGTCACCAGCCGCGCGGAGTGCGAGGCGATGGTCGCGGAGGCAGTACGCCGCTGGGGCAAGCTCGACATCCTCCACAACAACGTCGGCATCGGCATCGGCGGCACCGTCGTGGATGTGCCAGAAGAGCGCTGGGAACTCCAAATGCGTGTGAACGTGACGAGCATGATGCTCGCCAGCAAGGCCGCCATCCCGGCCATGCGCGACAACGGCGCGGGCGCGATCGTGAACGTCTCCTCGATCGCTTCCCAACACGGGAGGGGTCTAACGCCGTACGCGGCGTCCAAGGGAGCGGTCGAAGCGCTGACGCGAGGCATGGCCGCGGATCACGGCCGCGAGGGCATCCGTGTAAACTGCATCGCTCCCGGGCCGGTCTACACGCCCCTCGTTTACGCGGGCGGCATGTCCGACCAGCTCCGCGAAACGCGGCGTCGCGCGTCCGCTCTCGGCATCGAAGGCACCGGCTGGGACGTGGGCTATGCCGCCCTCTTCCTGGCGTCCGACGAAGCGCGCTACATCAC
>JBKKBS010000298.1:0-11091 GCA_046713815.1 Tepidiformaceae bacterium | reverse complement strand
GCGTAGCTGGCGAGCGCGATGGCGCGCAGGGCGTCCTGTTCGACGTGGTGCTCGTGCATGAAGCGCCGTACGCGCATGGCGAAGGTCTGGGCGGGCGACATAAGCCCGTAGGGTGCGGTGAATGCGGCGCCACCACTGGCGGCGGACGAGCGGCCGCCCTGGCCGAAGCGGCCAAACTGGCCCTGCGCCAGGCCCCGGTACATCACGACGACGTCCGCGTAGCCACAGGCGACGGCCGCGGCTGCGTTCCCGAGCGCCCCTGAGCCTCCGCCCCCACCTCCGCCCCAGAACATGTTGCTGAAGGTGAACTTCGGCAGCCCCAGGGCAGTGGCGAGCCGCACCGGTTCGTTGCGGTCGTTGCTATAGCTTGCGAAGCCATCAATCTCGTGGACGTCGATGCCCGCATCTTCCGCCGCGATCATGATCGCTTCGAGCGTCATCTTGAATTCGGGATCAGGCGAGGCGCCACGCTTGAAGTAGCGTGTCTCGCCGATGCCCACGATCGCGGCTTTCCCGCGAACGGTCCGTTCGTCTCCCACGTTGGCCTCCGAGTCAGGCTTGTGCAGCCGAACGATACGCGAGCAGCTTCGGCACGTCGAAATTGAAGAACTCCGCCGCGTTGAGGCCGAGCAGCTTCTCCCGCTGTACCTCGCTGATGTCTCCCATCGTGCGTTCGATCGAGGGTTCGGAATGGGGCCAGGAGCCTTCGTGGTGGGGGTAATCATTCGCCCACATGAAGTTGTCCTCAAGACCGTACTTGTCCATCAGGTCGACACCCGGCGGGTCCTCCTGGAAGGAAGCGGCGCCGTTGCGGCGGAAGTACTCGCTGGGCATCAGGTTCAGCTTCGGGAACACCCAGAAGTGGTGATGCTCGTAGGCTTCGTCCATCGCGCGCAGCATCCACGGGATCCAGCCGATGCCGGCCTCGATGCTGGCGAAACGCAGGTTCGGGAAGCGGTCGAGGATGCCGGACGAGCAGAGATGCACGATCGGCTCGGCGGTCGGCGCAAGCGAGTGAATCACGTAGTTGATGACGGCGCCGCCATTGCCCTTCGCCCCTCGCGGGTCCTTGCCCGTCGAGACGTGGAAGGTCATGGGCAGGCCGGTATCCTGGATGCATGCCCAGAGGCGGTCGTAGTCGGGGCTGTTGTAGTTGGAGTCCTCGCCCGTGCCCGGCCCCCAGGTTGGCTTGCAGGGGAGACTCAGGCCACGGAAGCCCAGCTTTGCGCAGCGCGTGATCTCCTCGATCGCACCGTCGATGTCGCCCGTGGCGACGGCCGCGAGGGGGGACATGCGGTCGTAGTAGGGGCCAAAGACCTCCCACGCGTAGTCGTTATACACGCGGCACTGGGCCTGGCTGAATACTGGGTCGGGTGTTGCCCACATGTTCAGGCCGCGATTGGGGAAGATAACCTCGGCGTCGATGCCGTCGCGAACATGGTCTCGCAGGCGATTCTCGGGATGACCCTTGCCCACGTCCGCGCGCTCCTTGTCCTCGCCTTCCATTTTGAGATCGCGGATCTTGATCGGTGCGTAGCCTTCGACCACCGACCATTTCACGCCGTTGGCGTCGACTTCGAGGCGCGGCAGACGGCTGCGGTACTTCTCGTCGATGCGTTCGACCCAGAGGTTCGGGGGCTCGGTGACGTGGCAGTCGGCGGAGACCATGAGGTACTTATTTGCCGCGCCGGGGGTCGCGACTTTTTGCCAGCCTTCGTGGCCCGGTGTCTCGAAACGATGCGCATTGAAGTGTACGCTCCGTTCCTGGGCGGACATCTGCTCGACGCGGCTGGATTCAAGTGTGGTCATGCTGGGCCTCCTATGGGTTACCCGAAGTCCTCGGGCAAGCGGCTAAACGGCTGGCGACGGTCGAAATCAAGGTCGCTGGCGACGAGATCGCGGACGTTTTCGAGGGTGAGGATATCGGCGTACTCGGCTTCGAGGCCGTCGTTCGGCCAGCGGCGAATGCGCAAGCCGATGGCAATGGAGGGCACGGGGTAGGAGCCGTCGGCGCCGCCCCGGCCGCTATGGAACCAGCCGCCCTCGGAGCCATCTCCAGAGACGAGCCAGCTCCCGAACCAGAGCATGGGGCGGCCATTCTCGTTCTCGACTTCGGGCCAGCGGACGCGAATTTCGGCGGTCACGGCTACTCCTACGCGTATTCTACGCGTCCCGTGAACGATATTGCAGCCCGGCCTCCGCGCTGGAGCGTCCGGACGGCCTGAGATGTCCCCTTCCGGTCGCGGGGGACGGCAAAAGGCCCCGCAAATGCGGGGCCTTTGCGCTCTGGATGTCGTGCCGGCTTAGTGGTGGCTGGAGGTGCCGTGGCTGTCGCGCGATCCCATCGGCGAAAAGCTCATCATGAAGAGGAGCGCGAACAGGAGCCCGAGGCCACCAACGGCCATCAGGATCCAACCGATGGAGACGATCGCCACGCCCTCGACTGCGACGCTGACGCCCCAGACGAGGATCGCTCCAACAGCGATCAAGAGCAGACTGATGCTAAGAGCAGGCATTTGTTTTCTCCTTGTTTTCGTAGACCCGCGTTGCCGGAGTTCCCGGCGGTCTGGTGTTAGAGTGCACCGCAACGGCTGACGAACGGCTCATCGGGAACCAACTGTCCATTGCCATTACGTTGCAGCGCGAGCGGCGAGATCTGGGTGGGCGAGTCTGTGGGGCGCGGCTTACCACTTCCGATACCGGATTGGATTGACCAGGCCAAGGCACGACCCGTACATTAGTTCTGGCTGTGCTAGACGGGGAGCTAGCGGTGCCCTGTACCCGCAATCCGCTCTAGCGGGGTTGAATCCCTGCCTGAGGGCTGGTTCGTTGGGGACTGCCCTTGCCAAACGGCGTTGACGACCTGGTCCTGCGCGGCGAAGCGCCGCGAACCTGGTCAGGTCCGGAAGGAAGCAGCCATAAGTGGTTTGCTTCGGGTGCCGCAGGCTCACCGGGTCCGAGCTGGTTGGCAAAGAGCAAGCCTGGCGATCGGTTCGAAGGCAGGTGCACGGCCTGACTCTTGATGTAAAATCGCCCGGGCCCTTCCGCGGAGGGGCTCCGCGCTACTGGCGCATGGGGAGTGACGCTTGGCCCAGGCCCTTCGCCCGCGCCCACGGGATACTGGCGTCACGCCCCAACGGATCCCGAGCCGGCCGGCGCCCCTCATCCACCCGCGCCACTTCCGCCAGCGCCATCACGCGGCCGCGATCCTCGTCGTGGTCGTGCTTGCGGCTGTCACCTTCCAACTCTTTCCCAGGCGCGAGGTGACCGTTTTCCGGGACGGCGCCGCGTATCGCGTCTCGACTACGTTCAACACCGACTCCGATGCCCTCGATGCCGCGTCTGTCAGTCTCGCGCCGGGCGACCGCGTGCTCAGCGGCGTGGGGGGCTCGCACGCAAGCCTGGCCGTCCAGCGGGCTCGTCCCGTGCGGATCGCGGTCGACGGGGGACTGGTGGAGGTACGCACGCATGCCACCACGGTCAGTGGCGTGCTTGCCGACGCGGGGGTCGTGTTGCACCCGGGCGACCGCGTTTTGATCGACGGCACCGCCGCGACGTCGCGGTCATCACTCGCGAGCGCGGCGCTTATTTCGCGAAGGTCACTGCCTATCACGTATGAGGTCGCCGCCCTCGCTCCAACGCAGGTTGCGGTGAGTGTCGTGCGGGCGCGGCCGGTGACTGTATTCGTTGATACGCTAAAGGTTGACCTCTCATCGGCAGCGGCCACGGTGGAGGGCGTGCTGGCGGACCTTGGGATGACCGTGCGTGAAGGCGATCTCGTCCGGCCGGCGCTCGATGCGCCGATCACCGCCGGGCTCACGATCCGGCTCGCGAAGGCGCGGTCGGTGAGCCTGCGGTTCGACGGAGTTGATCAGTTGCTCTACACGCAGGCAGAGACGGTGGCCGACGTATTACTGTTGCTTGGCGTGGAACCGGGGCCGCGGGACCTCCTTTCGCCGCCACGCGAAACGGCAATCAGCAACGGGATGAGCATCGTGATCGGACTCACGCGCACGTTTGATGAAGTCGTCGAGGACTCCGTTCCGCCGGCCATCGTCTATGAGTCGGACGCCACGCTCCCGGCAGGCCAGGTGCGCGTTATCCCGGGCACGCCGGGTTTGAAGCTGACGACTTACCGGGTGACTCTCGAAAATGGTGTTGAGACAGCGCGAGTCGTCTCCGGGACGCCAACGGTGTTGCGGCCGCCTACGCCGTCGCGCCACATCTCGGGTTCGACGCAGTCAGGGGCCGGGCGCACGACACTCGATGTACCGGGTTATTCCGGGCCGTATGCGAGGGCGGTGACCGTGCGAGCGACCTGGTACAACGCCACCCACGGCGTGTGGTCCCTTGATGATCCCAACTACGGGCGCACGGCGACAGGCGCGATCGTGAGCTATGGCATCTGCGCGGTTGACCCCCGCGTCATCCCTTTGGGGACGCGCTTTTATGTGCCCGGCTACGGCACCTGCCTTGCGGCTGACACGGGAGGGCTCGTGCGAGGAAACACTGTTGACCTCGGATTTCCCGAGGAGGCCGGCAATTCGCCCTGGGCCACGCAGACGCTCGACATCTACATCCTCGACTAAGGACGTGCGACACACCTACGATCGTGGCATGCCCCCATCCCGGCTGCCCGGTCCGCGTCCGCGCAAGGCGCTCGGTCAGCACTTCCTACGCGACAGCGGGGTCCTGCGCGACATCGCCGGGGCGGTCCGCGTCCCGGCTGGAGGCGTGGTTGTCGAGATCGGCGCGGGCACCGGTCAACTCACCGAAGCGCTGCTGGAAGCGGGGCACGAAGTCGTCGCGCTGGAGGTCGAAGAGCGGCTCATTCCCCACTTGCGGAAGCGGTTCGCAGGCAGCGAGCGACTTCGGCTGGTAGTCGCCGACGCCCGTAACACTGACCTGGCCGAGGTCGTCGGAGGTCGACTGTTTGCGGTTGCCGGGAACCTGCCCTATTTCGCCGCAAAGCCGATTATGCGTCACCTGCTGGAGGACGAGCCGAAGCCGTCGGAGGCCGTGGTGATGGTGCAACGCGAAGTCGCGCGGGAATTGGCTTCATCGGACGGGCACGGGTCGCTGCATGCCGTCAGCGTGCTCGTGTATGCGGAGACCGAGGTGCTCTTCGACGTGCCACCCGAGGCGTTCGACCCGCCGCCCGCCGTCTGGTCGAGTGTGATGCGGCTGACGTTGCGTCCGCGTCCGCTGGTCGAGGCGGAGCGGCTGAAGCCGTTCTTCGAAATCGTACGGAAGACGTTCAAGAACCCGCGCAAGCAGATCCACAACGCGCTCACTCGAACGGCGATGATGCCAGGGGAGGCTGCGGGCGCCGCCCTTGAGCGCGCCGGAATCGAACTCATGCGGCGGCCGGAGACGCTCGAGATCGCTGAGTGGCTGGCGCTGCTCGACGCGGTCGAGGCGGTGCGATCAAATGCCTGAGTCCGTATCAGCCCCGGCGCCCGCCAAGATCAACCTCGTGCTCGAGGTGCTGGGGAAACGTGCCGACGGCTATCACGACATCGCGACGGTCCTCCAGACGCTCGAACTCGCGGACACCGTGACGCTTACGTTCGGAGTTGAACCCGGCGTAACTGTTACGGGTCCTTACGCGGAGGGGACGCCCCCAAACCAATTGAACCTGGCGTGGCGGGCGGCCGTGGAACTGGCATCACGAGTGGCGCGGACTACCGGCAAGCTCCACATAACGCTCGACAAGCAGATCCCGGCGGCGGCAGGCCTCGGAGGCGGAGCGTCCGATGCGGCGACTGCCCTCCGCTTGCTCGTGAGCGAGCCCTCACCCCCGACCCCTCTCCACCCCGGTAGAGAGGGGAGTGGCTCATTCGTAACGGAACAGGAGTTGTTCGCGGCGGCGTGTGCCGTGGGCAGTGATGAGGCGTTCTTCCTCGTTGGCGGCACGGCGATGGCCATCGGCCGCGGCGAGTCCGTAACGGCTCTGAGCGAGATCGCTCCGCATGGTGTCGTGCTATTCGTGCCGCCAGATACGCTCGAACGAAAGACTGCGCGCCTCTTCTCGGAGCTAGGTACGCTTCCCTTCGATGATGGCTCGGTGACCCGCGCGTTCGTGGCCGAGCACCCAAGGCGGCTGCGCGGGGCGGACATCTACAACGCGTTCGAGCGCGTGGCCTTCGACCTTTTCCCCGGGCTGGCGGAGCTGTGGGAGGGGTTGGAGGAGCGGATTGGCGAGCCGATCCGGCTGGCCGGCGCAGGGCCGACACTCTTCTGGATTGGGCGGGTGGAGGAGGCTGCGAGCGTCGCCGCGAAGGCGCGAATGCTACGTTGCACGGTCATACCCACGCGCACGAGTCGGTCGCAGTGGAGGCCGTAATCGCGGGCTGGGTGGCCGGCTACGCGATGGGCATAGCGTATACCGTGGCGCTCGCGGGCCTCGCATGGCGCGCCCGCGATTCCGAGTCTCTCCAACGGCTCGTTGCGCGGGAGGTCAACTCGGCGCTGCTCACAGTGCCCATCTTTATGGGCGCAACAATGGTCTGGACCATGGTGGGGATCATCGCCGGCTCCGCCTACGGCCTCTCCGAACTGGATGAGGGCGGTTGGCCGGGAACGGCGTTCTATACGGTAATCGTCGGATTCGCGGCTCTGCCGTTGCCGCCCTTGCTGCTGTTGTGGCCGAAACACTGGGTCCTCTGGTTGGCCCTGGGCGCACTGTTCATCGCCATGTTCGGAGGCCTGATGCCCGCACTCGCGAGCCGGTGATATACTCATCGAGTTCGTGACGGATCGAACAAGCGCCGCGGGAGGGATTGGGTGCCGGGCACGATCATCGACATGCACCTGCACACCACCAGGGGCGCTTCCGACTCAATGCTCAACCCGGACGACTTGATCGCCGAGGCGACACGCGTCGGCCTCACGGGCGTGAATATCACCGAACATGACCGCATGTGGGAAACTTGGGACCTGGCCCCCTTTCGCAAGCAGCACGACCACATCTTCGTCTCGAACGGGATGGAAGTGTCGACCGACATGGGACACATTCTCGCCATCGGCCTGAACGGCTACCAGAGTGGCATCCGGCGGCTGGAAAAGCTGCGCCAGGTCGCCGACGAGCTGGGCGCCTTTCTCGTGGTGGCACACCCTTTCCGCCATTTCTTCGACCCCGTGCATTTCAAGCGCGAGGGCAAGGAACCGTTCAACCTGATGCCGGAGCAGGCGGCCAAGCTGCCCGTCTTCCAACTGGTACACGGCATCGAGGTATTGAACGGCTGCAACACGCCGCGCGAGAACTATTTCGCGCTGCAGGTCGCAAAGACGCTCGGCAAGCCAGGCACGGGCGGTTCGGACGCGCACTCGACGCAGGGCATCGGCTACTTCACGGCCGTGTTCGAGGAGGATCTCGAATCGCAGGCGCACATGGTTGAGCAGATGCACAAGGGGCGGTTCTTCCCCGGACGAGGGCTCGCCGCGGGCGACCTCAACAACTTCTGGGAGACGGCTGAGCCGATTCCCTTCTACGAATAAGCAGAAACCGGCCGTTCAAACAGGCCGCCGCCGCCAAGAATGACCAGAAGGGACAGCCAACCGCCGATGACGGAAACAGAGGCGTATCGCCACGAGAGCCACAAGTTCCAGTGGGGCTTCATCTTGCTCATGGCGGCGGTCGGGCTGCCCGCGGTGTTCATCGAGCTCTCGGGCTCGCACATCGCACCGTGGGCGGGCGCGATCGTTTTCGGAGTGGCCATTCTTGGCGCCGCCTTTCTCTTGAGTTGGTCGGCGGAGACGGCGGAGCTGGACATCTCCCAGGGGCTGGCATTGGCGATCATCGCGTTCATCGCCGTACTCCCCGAGTACGCGGTGGACTTTGTTCTCGCCTGGCAGGCGGGCGCCGACCCGATCGAGGCGGAGAAGGGCCTTGCCGTTGCGAATATGACGGGTGGCAACCGGTTGCTCATCGGCGTCGGCTGGCCGCTCGTGTTCGTGCTCTTTTTCTATCGCACCCGGCTCAAGCAGTTGGTCGTGGATCGCCAGCGCGCGCTCGAACTCGCATTCCTGGCGATTGCCACGCTGTACGTCATCCTCGTGCCGCTGCGCACCACACTGACGCTGATCGACACGATCGTGCTCGTCTCCCTGTTTTGCATGTACCTCGTGTACACATCGCGCGTGGAGTCGGAAGAGGTCGAACTCGTGGGTCCGGCGCGGGCCATGGGATCGCTCAACGATCGGCCGCGCCGGGCGCTCGTATTGCTGATACTCCTTTTCAGCGCGGGCGTCATCATCGCCGCGGCGCATCCGTTCACCGAGGCGCTGAAAGACCTCGGGCGCGATATTGGCGTCTCCGAGTTCCTGCTGATCCAATGGATCGCGCCGCTGGCATCGGAGTCGCCGGAGATGATGGTGGCGGGCCTGCTCGCCTGGCGTGGCCGCGCGGCCGTGGGCATGGGAGCGCTCATCTCCTCGAAGGTGAACCAGTGGACACTCCTCATCGGCACGCTGCCAATCGCCTTCATGATGTCCTCCGGCGACTGGGGCCTCACCAATGGACTTCCACTCGATGACCGCCAGCGCGAGGAGATCCTGTTGACGGCGGCGCAATCGGCGTTCGCCATCGCGGTATTTGCGAACCTGAAGATGGGCTACCGTGAGGCCATCGCCCTCTTCGTGCTCTTCGCGACGCAGCTCGTGATCACGAACGAAAGCGCGCGCATCATCTACGCCTTCGCCTACATGGGCATCTGCGCTGTCCTCCTGGTCGTCTCGCGAAAGGAAGCACGTCTGACCGCGGGGGCGGCGTGGGAGATCCTGCGTGGCAAAGGTGACGGGGGGGACAGGCCGGAGGTCGTCGAGCCGTAATGTAGGATGCGAGCGTGTTCGCGTTCTTCACCAGCCGGGCGGACGCCGAGCGGCGAGCGAGTCTCGCAGTACTCGCGAGCATGCGCTGGGCGCTCATCGCCGTGGCGGCGTTCCAGATCAATTTCCGCCCTGGCTCTTCGCAGAGCGAATACAGCACGCTCAATATGCTGCTCCTGGCAGCGGTCGCCCTCAACGCCCTGCTCCAATGGCTGCTCGCGACTCATCGCGCCATCTACCTGGGGTTCCCGTTACTCCTCGGCTTTTATGACGCGCTCGCCATCACGGGGGCGATCGCCACGGTCGATCACTTCGACAACCCGAGCTACCTGCTCTATTTCCCCGCGCTGTTGTCGTTCGTCCTTGTCTTCCCGGGCAAGTGGAGCGTCACCTACACGGCCGTGATAATGGGCCTTTACATCCTCGCCTGCACTCCGGGCGAGACACTCGAGATCGGGGGGACCGGCGACCAGAAAGACCTGGTGCTGAGGCTTTCGACGATGGCAACGGTCGCTCTGACGGCGAACCTGGTGGTGCGAGTAGAACGACGACGGCGGGAGGAGGCGGTCGCCGCGGAGACCGAGCGTTCGCGCGACGTGCTTGCCATGGAGCAGCGCGCTTTGGAGGCGGAACGGCGAGCGCAATCGGAGCGGCACCGGCTCTCGCAGGAGGTCCATGATGGCGTCTCGCAGAACGTGTACATGCTCACGCTTGGGTTGGAGACAGCCGCGGAGGCTGTCGCGCGCGAGCCCGCCACCGCGCCTCTCGCGGAGCGGATGCAGGCGCTCGTACGGCTCTCGCGCCAGGCGCTGATGGAGACGCGCCACCTGCTTTACGACCTCGACCGCGTGATGATCGGCGAGGCGAGCTTCGTGGCGCTCGTCCGGCACCAGGCGCGGGAGTTCAGTGCGGTCTCCGGCATCCCGATGGAAGTGAACCTCGAAGGGGAGGAACGGACCTTGAACGCGGCCACCGTCGGTGAGCTCTTCCGTGTGGTGCAGGAGGCGTTGTCGAACGTGATGCGCCACTCGGGAGCTTCGAGGGTGGTGCTGGAACTCGCATATGAGGGGGACGATCTTGCGCTGTCCTTGGGCGACGACGGACACGGCTTCCAACCCACGGTACTTGCTGGGGGCCATGGCCTCGGGAACATGCGCGAACGGATCGAGCGGCTCGGCGGCGAACTGCTGGTCGATTCCGCTCCGGAAGCGGGGACAACCGTGTCGCTGCGTGTACCCTATGCGGCGAGAGCCGATGTCGAAGATACGCGTCCTGCTGGTTGACGATCACGAAGTCGTGCGCATGGGGCTGCGCGCGCTGTTTGAACTTGAGGACGACATCACCGTCGTCGGGGAGGCGAGCGACGGCCGCGAGGCGGTCAAGCGCGCTGGAGAACTCGCGCCGCATGTCGTGCTCATGGACATCCGCATGGGCGATACGGACGGAGTCGAGGCCTGCCGCGAGGTGCGGAGCGTGGCTCCCGGCGCGTCGGTGATCATGCTGACCTCCTTCGGGACCGAAGACGCGGTTTTGGGTGCCTTGATGGCGGGCGCGTCGGGATTTTTGTTGAAAAACACGGCGCGCGCGGACCTCTTGCGGGCGGTGCGCTTGGTGGCGCAAGGGCAGTCACTGCTAGATCCGGCGGTGACGGCGAAGGTGACGCAGCGGCTGGTGGCGCTTGCGACCAAGAGCGGCCCGACCGAGCTGGCGGAGCTGTCGCCGCGGGAGCGGGAAGTGCTGGAGCTGGTGGCGCGAGGCAAAACAAACCGCGAAATCGCCGAGGTCCTCGTCATCAGCGATGCCACCGCGCGCAACCATGTGAGCCACATCCTTGAGAAGCTGGGCATGAGCCGCCGCAGCGAGGCGGCTGCCCTCGCGGCGAAGCTGGGCCTGCTGCGTGAGCCGGAATAGCGACCGAGTCCAAAGTTCCGAGTCGAACGTCCAACGCACGGTGGGCACTGGCGACGACGCCGCTCGACCAGAATGGGACGGATGTCATGGGTGGGAATGGGTCGTTTCACTCTCACTCGTGAGGCCCGCCCGAACCTACGCTCGCTAGAGCCGGTGATCCCGGCGAGTTGTACGCGAGGTATCGACCATGGACGGCCAGCCTTCCCCTTCCCTGCCGCGCTATTGCACGAAGTGCGGCGAGATCTTCCAGGCGGCGCTGGATACCTGCCCGGAATGCCGGACACGCTGGCCGCGGACGCTGCCAATCAACCGGGTCGAGGCGTACACGCTCCTTCTCACGGAGATCGTGGA
>JBKKBS010000297.1:0-4949 GCA_046713815.1 Tepidiformaceae bacterium | reverse complement strand
ACGATACCCTCTCCTGGGTGGTGACCGCGTATCTGATCACGTTCGCGACGGGGACGGTGGGATACGGGCGGCTGGCGGACATGCGCGGTACGAAGGCCCTCTACCTGTTTGGCCTGGGGCTTTTCGGCGTCGCGGCGGTACTCGTGGCGTTCGCCCCGGGCTTTTGGTGGGTGGTGGCGGCCCGGGCCGTGCAGGGCCTCGGCGGGACGGCGGTACCGTCACTCTCGATGGCCACGATCGTGAGGACCACCGACCCACTGAAGCGGGGCGGTCCGATGGGCGCGCTGGTGCTGAGTGTGGGCGTGGGCTTCGGCATTGGGCCGTTGCTCGGCGGAGCCCTGACGGAGTGGTGGGGGTGGGAATCCATCTTCCTGGCATCGGGCGCGTCATCCGTCGTGCTGTTCCTCGCGGCCGTTCGGTACGTGCCGTCGGTGCCCGGGCGCGCGGGCCAGTCGTTCGACTACCTCGGGGCGATTCTTCTGACGGCAGCAATCACGGGGCTGCTGGTTGCCTTCAACCGCCTCCCGCGTGACGTGACCGACCCAACCGGGCTTGCGGGACTGGGTGCCGCCGTACCATTCCTGGCGCTGCTCGCCTGGCGCACCACAGCGGCACGAGAGCCTTACATCAGCCCACGCGTTTTGCGGAACGCTCGCTTTATGGCGCTGGCAGCTATCGGCTTTGGGGCGCAGGGCGCGCACTTCGCGACCGTCGTACTCATCCCACTGATCCTGTCCCGGTATCATGGGCAGAGCACGATCGAGATCGGCCTGTGGATGCTCCCGGGGGCGTGCGCGCTCGCGATTTCGGGCATGGCGGGCGGAGTCTTGTCGAGCAGCCTCGGGAGCCGGCCCCTGATCTTAATTGGAACCGCCGTTCTCTTTGTTGGCGCCGCAACGTTCCACGCGGCCGGGGTAGGATGGGGCCCGGCCGGGTTGAGCCTGATGTATGTGCTTGTCGGCGGCGGTTATGGCCTCGCCAATAGCCCCGTGCTGAACTCGTCGACGGCTGAGCTTCCGCCGGAGCTGGCCGGGGTTGGCGTTGGGATCTATAACCTGCTCTTTTTCCTCGGAGGAGCGGTCTGCGTGGCGCTCGCGGGGGCGATACTGAGGGCGCGGGCGGGCGCCGCCGAGGCCGTGGACCCGCTCTTCTCGGGGCATGCACCGGAGTTCAGCGACGCAGCCCTCGTGATCGTCGGCGCGGCGCTGGTGGCGTTCCTGCTGGCCCTGGTGTTACCCCCGGCACGCGTTGCCCCTGCCCCGGTTCAGAGCGATGACGAGACGCTCCAGTGGCGGCTAAAACCACGAGCCAAGCCGAACGCCAGCCACTAAACGGGCGCGCGCTTACCGGGCGGATGCGGCTGACGCCGGGCCAAGTTCAGCCAGCGCCTTTCGCGCCGATTCCGCATGGAGGATGGAGAACGCCGGGTGGGTGTTGGCCACGAACTGCAACCACTCGCGCGCCTCGTTGGTCTTGCCAAGCGCGCGCTTGATCATTGCGGCATGGTAGAGCTTGCTAGCGTCGCGCGAGCCAAGGCGAAGCGCCTCGTCGCTATACGGTTCAGCGGCGGTGGCGTCGCCGGATTGGAAGAGGGCCCAGGCCAGCGCGTCGGCGGCGTGTACGCTGGGCGCCGCCGCGTAGGCCGCGCGTGCGCGCGAGACCGCGTCGCCGAGATCCAGCCGATGATCCGCCAGGAAGAGGGCTGAATCGAGGTCGGTGTTGAGGCCGTTCTCCCGTTGAAGGCGATCGATAATCGTCACGAGATCGTACTGTTGCTTCGCGCGACCGGTGTCGCCCGCGACGGTGTAGACGTCTCCCAGGGCGATGGCATATTGGGGCAGTGGCGTACGGTTGAAGGCCCGTTCGTAGAGGCCAGCGGCGGCATCGAGATCGCCACGGGCGACGGCGATCCGCGCTTCTCCGGCGAAGGCCTCGGCATAGCCGGGATAGAGCGTCTGTGCCCGCTCGTAGGACTGGGAAGCCTCGTCCACTGGGCCGAGTCCGAGCAGCAGGTTGCCCAGTTGGACGTGAGCCCAGGCCATGTTTTCGGGTACGCCGGTGCGCGCCTCGATAGCGAACTCCATCGCCTCGACGGCCCCTTCGGGGTCGCCGTGCAACTCACGCAGATAGGCAACGCGAGAGAATGCCGCGAAGTCCGGACGCAGGTCCACCATCCCCTGGAGGGACTTGAGTGCCTCGGGATATTTGCCCAACTCTACCTGGGCGTCGGCCCGCAGGCCGAGGAAGAGCGCCCGCTCGGGATCCGTGATGAGCGCCTTGTTGGCGAGCGTGAGGGCGGACGCGAAGTCGTGGCGGCCGAGCGCCAGTTGGGCGTCGAGGGCGAAGACATCGCCGTTCATGGGATCGAGCTTCGAGGCGGACCGTATGAGGGACTCGGCCTTGGCGTAGTGGGCCGGGTCGCCGGTCTCCCGCACGCGCTGGAGGTAGAGTGAGGCCAGTTCGATGTGCGCATCGAGGTCGGTGGAGCGCTTGTCGATCTGCGCTTCAAGGGCTTCGATGCGAGGGTTGGGGGCGTTGTCGTACTGGATCGGGCTGGCGGAGGAATCGGCATCGGCGCCTTCGTTCCCGGGCCACCAGCCATCGGCCAGGAGAACAAACGCCACGATGGCGACCGCCATGGCCAGGAGAACGAGCCCCACGACGATGAACGGGGTGCGCCGGAAGCCAGTCGCGGGTGCTGCTGTCATGTCATTCTCCTGAGTGAGCATTATAAAGCCGGTGACCTCCCCCGCTCGCTGGGAGACGAGCGGCGAGGTCACCGGCCTTCGAGGGGAAGTGCGGTCCTGTTAGGGGGTGGTCCCCAGGTGGTCGTGTGGCAGGGCGAGGTACGGGAAGCCGGTGGTCCCGAAAGCCCTGTCGTTGGCGTTGACGTTGTCACCGATATCGTCGGCGGTGGCGGTCTCCCCCGCTTCGGCGACGAGCTTGCCTGCGACGACGCTCAAGGAGATGTCGACGACGTCGTCGGCAAGACGGCGACCGTTGGGATAGCCAGCATTATCGCCGGCGATCACGCCGAGGCGGTTCGGGGCGGCGCTGGGAGCGACGAACATGTTCAGCCGCAACTGGGTCGAGGGCACCACTCCCGCGGGCTGGTTCAGCCCTGGAATGCCGGTGAGGAACACCTGCACCAGGTCGGCGCGGGGGTTCGGCGGCACGGTGAGGCCGAGCACGAGGTTCAGGAGCGCCGCGAGGTGGGAGTTCTGAACGTAGCTCAGGAACTGCGCATCATTTGGCGGCCTTGAACCGTTGAAACGGTCCTTGTCCTTCGTCAGGACGACGACCTCGTTAACGAGCGCGTTGTCGAGACGTGAGAGCTGTACCCACGGCCCGCGGTTGATGTTGCCGCCCTCGGGCTGGTCGCCAGTGACGGCCTGTCCGATGGTCTCACCTTCGTCGCCGAGTTGGCGGAGGATGCGGATGCTGCGGCGATAGGCGGTGGTGCGGACGCCAATGATGGAGTCCACGTCGTCGATTGCCGTCGGTGCGGTGCCGCTGGCGGTGAGTTGTGTCTTCGGGACCTGGATGACGATCGAGAGCACGTTCAGACCCTTGAGGTCGTCCTTGCCCGTGATGTTGAGCAGGTCGAACGTGCCGCCAACGTCGATGAAGAAGGGGTCGTCGCGGGGTCCCACGAAGACCTTGATGCCGGAACCGATGGTGAACCGTGCTTCGTTCGCAAGCTCCCCGTAATCGGGCATCGACTTCGGGCCGACACGCGCCGGGGCAACCTGGAGGTTGTCCGCGATGAGCGTGCCGGTGCGGTTCGCGCCGCCCGGCCCGGTAAGCATCGAGACCGAGTAGTACTGGCGGAAGTTCAGGTCGGCGTCGGTCAGATCGGTGACCGCCCCAGTGTTGTAGAGGAACGTGTTCACATTGAACGCATTGGCGGGGTTGATGTTGTTCCGGAAGCGGAACTGGAAGGTAACGTCGTCCACGGCATCGCCATCGTTGTCGATGTTGATCTCGTAGAGGGCGCTATCGCTAAAGCGATAGAACTCCGGGCCCGCAAAGGGCTCCTGGAACGGTACGTAATTCGCCACGAAGGTGACGCTATCGGTCGCGTCGGCGGCGACGAAAGCGTAGAGGTCGGTGGCATCGACCATCGGGTCGGAGATGATGTAGGGCGCTTCGCGGTGCGAAGATGCGTCGCCTGATCGCGATGAGCCGAGCGTGCCCACGAGGCACACGGCAAGAACCATCGAGCCGAGGACAGCCAGCCTGGCGTGTCGCTTCATTTTTGTTCTGTCTTCCTATTTCTCTGGAGTCTCTCCAGCCTGGTGAAGCAGGGAGCCCTCGCTGCGTTTCGGCGGGAGGGCCCCAATTTTCGAGAGCGTTGCTATCGCCGGTTTGCGGCGTAGCGGAACGAGGCGCCCACGGCGGCAAGGCCGCCCAGGGCGATAAGTGCGAAGAGGATAGGCGTGGCGGCGCCCGAACCGCCGTCGTCCGTCCCGGAGCCGGTGTTCGGGGCAGTTGGCGGGGCGGTACGGGTGGGCGTTGCCTGGGCTGGGCTGGTTGCGGCCGCCGTTGGCGCGGCGGTGGCGGTGCGCGTCGGGGTCGCCGTCGCGGCTGCTGGCGTGGCGGTGCGGGTCGGCGTGGCGGTGGCGGCCGTGCTCGTCGCCGTCGGAGTGGCCACCTGCGAGGTACCCACGCGGATGCTGGTCACGACCGGGCAAGCGGTGTTACTCGGCGTCTCAAGGAACACCGAGACGACCGAGGTGCCGAGGCCTTGGACCGCGAAGCAGCCGTTGCTCACAATGCTGTTGCTGGTTATGGGGCCAAACGAGCCGCCGCTAAAGCCTGACGCCATGATGCAGGCGAAGGTGGCAACGTTGCCCTGCCCCACGTCGACAAAGGCGAAGCTTTCGCCGGCCTCCCACACCGCCGAGAACGGGGCGTTGGTGCAAGCGGGGTCCTGGGCGTGCGCCCGC
>JBKKBS010000296.1:0-2805 GCA_046713815.1 Tepidiformaceae bacterium | reverse complement strand
CGCGAACAGCGGGCGGGCCTCGGCGCGAATTGATGGCGAAGCTGCAACTGTTGACCAGCTACGGGCGCTGGCCGACGGGCTGATCGACATCCACGGCCAGTCCGAGCAGCTCGCCATCCTCCGTCCGGCCGTACAGCTCGGCGTCCTCGATGCCTTCGCGGGCCTCAACCCGGCTCGTGAAGCCGTCGGCAAGCTGGTCCGCTCCCTGCGCGAGCTGCGGCGCGAAATCCGCACTCTCGCTACCGATGCCCGCGAGCGCGAACGGCTGGTTGACCAGCTACGGTTCGAGACGGACGAGATCGTGGCCGCCGCACTCGAAGAAGGCGAAGATGAGGCACTTCGCCTGGAGCAGGCCCGCCTGGGTGGCGCGCGACGCTTGATCGAGGACGCCGCGCGTGGTCTGGAGGCACTGGACGGCGCCGCCTGGGGCGAAGCGGTGGCGGCGGTGCGGGACATCGGCGCCCGTGACCCCTCGGCGGCGAGTCTTGCCGCGCTCGCCGAGACCGTCGAGGCCACCGTCAGCGACCTCGCGCGGGATCTCCGGCGGTATCGGGAGGTGATTGAGGAGGATCCAGAGCGGCTGAGTGCGGTGCAGGAGCGGCTGGACCGCATCGCCCGGCTCTGCCGGAAGTACGGCGATACGGTGCCCGAGGTGATCGCTTACGGACAGGCCAGCGCGGAACGGCTGGCGGTGCTTACGAGTGCCGAGTTCTCGCTGGAGACCCTCCAGGCGAAGGAGTCGCAGGTGTTGGCGGAGTTGGCCGCGGCCTCTTCCGAACTCTCGCGTGCGCGCCGGGCGCGCGCCGGGGACCTCGTGCGGGCGATCGCCGCTGAGCTTGAGCACCTGGGCATGGGCGGCGCCACGCTCTCCGTGGGGTTCGCCTGCGAGGACGATGCCGAAGGGCCGCCTGCCTCCCTGCCCGACTACGAGATCGTGATTACGAGCAGCCCGCTCGCCGGTGAGGGCGAAGCCCACCCGCGAGCGTTCGGCGAAACAGGCATCGACCGCGTCGAGTTCCTCGCCTCGTTCAACCCGGGGGAGTCCCCACGCCCGCTCTCGGCGGTGGCCAGCGGCGGAGAGACGTCGCGCTTCCTTCTCGCCCTGACCACTGTCCTGGGGAACGCCAGCGAGGCGCGTCTTGAGGTGCTGGATGAAGTGGATGAGGGGGTAGGCGGCCGCGCCGGGGCGCTCGTTGGCGAGGCGCTGCTCAGGCTCGCCGCCCGTCACCAGGTCCTTTGCGTCACGCACCTCCCACAGGTCGCTGCCTTTGGGCAGCGGCACTTCGTCGTCTCCAAGACGACCGATGCAGGGCGCACCTCCTCTGCCGTCATGGTGGTGACCGGGCGCCAGCGAGTCGAGGAGCTGGCGGCCATGCTCGGTGGCGTCAGCGCGGCGAATCTCGCCGCGGCCGAGGAGCTGCTGCGCGGCGCGTCTCGCTAACGCCCCGCTATAATCGCGGCGATGACCCTCTACGTTGCCTACTTCAAGTTCAAGCCGGGGACGAACGTGCTCCAGGGGATGGAAGCGTTCGAACGCCGCAAGCCCTTCGAGCACCCCGAGCAGGCGAGCGTGATCGGCGAATACTGGGTGAACGCCCCGGAGGGAATGCCGCAGGTCGTGCTCATCTGGGAGGCGGAAGACGAGGCGGCGGCCGATTACTACGAGGCTGCCTGGGGCGACATCTTCGACATCACCGTCTCGCTCGCCTCGCGGCCCGTAGGCGAATTACCGGCGACGTTGCCCGAAGGCCTCCAACAGCGCCTCTCCTGACTCCTCCGATTGGTGCAAACCTGTACTCCTCCAACTGCCAACCTGGCTTCGCGAAACCCGTCTGGCTCTTCCGCACCTGACCCTGAGCAGCGGAAGCTCGATGTAGTCCGACGTAGCCGATCGCCCGCTCCTTGGGGTACTGTGCCCGCGCGGCACACTCGCCGGCAGGCGGACGCACATGGCTCTCCTCCGAAACGGCGAACGGCTCGGGGCGTATGTGATCGGCGACCTCCTCGGCGCCGGGGCATTCGGGGAGGTCTACGGCGCGCGCGACGAGGCTCACGGGCGCGATGTCGCCATCAAGGTGCTCAACCCTCGCTTCAGCGACGACCCGACGTTCGCCCTTCGCTTCATCCGGGAGGCGAAAATCATCGCCCGCCTGATGCACCGTAACATCATCCACCTGTACGAATTCGACGAACGGGGCAGTATCGCCTACCTGGTCACCGAACTGGCCAGCGGCGGAACACTCGGCGAACGACTGCCCGCGATCGACTCGCTCGGGGAGGCGGTGGAAGCCCTGGGCCCTGTCTTCGAGGCCGTCGAGTATGCCCACAGCGAACGCGTCACGCATCGCGACATTAAGCCGGCCAACGTCCTCCTCACCGGTGCTCTCGAACCGCTGCTGGCCGACTTCGGCCTCGCCAGGCTGCACACCGAGACGCTCGACGTGGAGGAGATCGGTGCCGTCGAAGGGACGCCGCAGTACATGGCGCCCGAGCAGTTCCTCGCGCAAGGAGTCGATAGGCGGGCCGATGTGTACGCCCTAGGGATCATGGTGTACCAGGCGTTGACAGGCAGCGTTCCCTTCTCCGGGACCATCTACGCCGTCGCCTACCAGCATCTGAATGTGCCGCCGCCCCCTGTTTCGTCCCTCCTGCCCGGGCTGCCCACAGCAATCGACTCTGTCCTGGATCGTGCGTTGGCGAAGGACGCGAACGAGCGCTTCCGATCGGCGCGCGAGTTCTATAGGGAGGTCGAGGCTGCCGATTCTCAATCGCCCACCTCCCGGATCGGACGCGGAGCTAGTAGCC
>JBKKBS010000295.1:0-4817 GCA_046713815.1 Tepidiformaceae bacterium | reverse complement strand
TCGCGAAACCCAACCGCGGCGGATTGTCGCTGCCCGAAGGACACGCTCCGGGCTACTTGCCCGTTGAATATGTGCGCCCGATAGGAATGATCGAGTCAGTGAGCAAACGCCGTCGGACAGAATGATGAGGCCTCGGCGGACTCGGCTGGTTAGTCTACGGACGCACATTGGATCCCAACTGTTGCGTCACGTCCCGACCCCAGTGACGGTGCCGCGCGATCGACGCGATGAATAGCGAAGCTACGTCCTCGGCGCGGTCTCCGGTCACGACACCCGCCAACTCCGTACCCTCGGTAGACTTCGGCTGCTGATCCACGGCCTGACCAATGGCCAACCTTACGAGGCTAACCCCGTCGCCAGTCGCGGCAATGGGCTTGTAGTGGCCGTACGCTTCGCGCAGGAACTGGAGCGCAACGGCGCCGTCGCGCAGCCCCGTGACGCTGGAGACTCCACCCGGAACATATACCGCGTCGAAGACGATCGAGCCGGCCGTCGCGAACGTCTTCGTGGCGAGCGCGGCGCCGCCGTCTGCCCCCTGTACCGGGCCCAGTGCGGCCGCGACGAAGTGGACGGCGATGCCTTCGGCCGCCAGGGCGGACTCGATCGCACTGGCTTCATTCGCCGCAAATCCGTCTGCCACCAGGATCGCCACCTGGCGGCCTTTGATGGATTTTCCCGGGGAGCTGAACTGGCTGAGGGCCGGCGACGTAGCCACGCCGGGATCTCCCAGGCGCTCATGCCCGCGTGCCGGCCGGGCGGCGACATCCTTGACTCCGACGACGCCCGCGACGGCAGCGGCGAGGTCGAGGTCGATGTTTGCCAGCACTTCGTTGACGACTCTTTCGCGCACTTCTTCTCGTACCACTTTCGCCAGCTCGAAGCGCAGCGTGGCGGTGAGGTGTTGTCGCTCGACCTCCGAAAGGCTGTGGACGAAGAGTGTTGCCTGGCTGAAGAAGTCCCTGAAGGAAGAAGCGCGTTCCCTCGTCTTCTCGCCAGCCACAGGTTCGGGCACATGGACATACCCCTCATCAAAGGAGGCAAGCACCGGGCAACCGCCACCCACGGAGTTCGGGTGGTAATTCGCCGAGCCGACGTTGATCGTGTCGCGGTGAAGACCATCCTGCTGGTGGTTATGTACCGGGGCGAGAGGGCGATTTATGGGGATCTCATGGAAGTTCGGCCCGCCGAGGCGCGTGAGCTGAGTGTCCAAATAGGAGAAGAGCCGTGCCTGCATCAGCGGGTCGTTGGTCACGTCGATGCCAGGCACGAGATTGGCGACGTGGAACGCGACCTGCTCTGTTTCCGAGAAGAAGTTATCGGGATTGCGATTGAGCGTTAACTTGCCGACGATCTCCACAGGGACGAGTTCTTCGGGAACGAGCTTCGTGGCATCGAGAAGGTCGAATCCGAACCGCTGGGCGTCCGCCTCGTCCATCACCTGCAGACCCAGCTCCCACTCCGGGTACATCCCCGCCGTGATAGCGTCCCAGAGTCCTCGGCGGTGAAAGTCGGGCTCCATCCCGGCGAGCTTCTGGGCCTCGTCCCAGGTGAGCGAATGAACCCCCGCGAGCGGCTTCCAGTGAAACTTCACCAGCCTCGTGCGGCCCTCCGCGTTGATTAGTCGGAAGGTGTGGACGCCGAAGCCCTCCATCGTCGCGAAGCTGCGCGGAATCCCGCGGTCGGACATGACCCACATCACCATGTGCGCGGTCTCCGGGGCGAGGCTCACGAAGTCCCAGAAGGTATCGTGCGCCGAGGATGCCTGGGGCATCTCCGAATCCGGCTCCGGTTTGACGGCGTGGACGATATCGGGAAACTTGATTCCGTCCTGGATGAAGAACACAGGGATGTTGTTACCGACGAGGTCGAAGTTTCCCTCCTCCGTGTAGAACTTCACGGCGAAGCCGCGAGCATCGCGCACGGTGTCGGCCGAGCCACGCGAGCCAACAACCGTGGAAAACCGCACGAACACCGGCGTTTGAATGGCGGGGTTCTGAAGGAATCCCGCCTTCGTATACTCTGCCAGCGGGCGATAGACTTGGAAAAACCCGTGCGCCGCCGAACCACGTGCGTGGACGACGCGCTCAGGAATGCGTTCGTGATCGAAGCGCGTGATCTTCTCACGGAGGTGGAAGTCCTCGATGAGGGAGGGGCCGCGCAATCCCGCGCGCAGCGAATCGTCGGTGTGGGAAATCCGGACGCCCTGGTCGGTGGTCAGGATGGCGCCACCGGGGCGGCTGCGGAAGGGCTCCAACTGCGCCGACTTGTCGCGTACCAGCTCGCTGTTTGCATCGTCGACCGGCCTGGGAGCTGTCAATGCGTTACCCTCGCTTCAACTGGCGCAACCGGCGGTTGGCCGCATGCGAGAAACGCTAAGGGCTGGCAACTGCCACGGCAGCCAAGCAGTGCCCCGGTCCGCTATCAATGACGTGACATCGAAGGCAGCTGGCGCATGGCGGCGGCGGTGAGGAGAGCGCCGTTAGATCGAACCCCACAGCTCTTCTGCCTCCGCGCGCAGTTCGCCGCGGAAGTCGGGATGGGCGATGCTGATGAGTTCATTCGCGCGCTGGCGGTGGTTCTTATCAAGGAGGCGCGCGACCCCGTACTCCGTGACGATGGTATCCGCTAGATAGCGTGGAATGGTCACGAGCGTCCCGGCTTCGTGCCTGGCCACCACCTTCGAGAGTGAGCCTTCGAGGGCCGTCGAGCGCATAACGGTGATGGCGCGGCCCCCGGGCGAGAGCATGGCGGAGATGTGGGTATCGGGCTGGCCACCGGTGCCATTCACCATGTGCCCTCCGAAGCGGTCTTCACTCGCGATCTGACCGAGCAGGTCCACGGCGATAGCGCTGTTGATGGATGTCATATTGCGGTTTTGAGCCATGTACAGGGGATTGAGCAGGAAGTCGGGGTCGTAGAGCTCGAAGGCGGGATTGTTGGCGATGAGCTTGAGGTCCTCGCCATCGCAACCGGACCATGCGACGGCCACCGCCTTACCCCTGTGGATCGTCTTCATGGAGCCGTCAAGGATGCCACGCTCCCACAGCTTCGCGAGGCCGGGGGAGCCGAGCTCGGTATGCAGCCCGAGATGCCTCGCATCGTCGAAGGCGCCTGCCTTGAACATCAAGGAACTCGGTTGCCCGACGCCTACCTGGATGGTGTCTCCATCACGGATGAGCTGCCGCACATGGTCGGCAATCGACTGCGCGGCGGGGTCGATCTCGCCCAACCCGAGCGCCTGCTGGAGGAGGCTGGGCGGCATCGCGTGGAAGAGGTCTTCGACCAGCGCCACCTGGTCGGGGGTCGCCTTCGAGAGGATGTCGAGCAGCACGGCGCGGTTCTCCTCCGGCGCAAGCGTCTCCACACGCTGCCGCACGGCCGCCATGTCCACGCGCTGGACGGCCCCTTCGACGAACGTGCCGATCTCGCTGACGTGCAGCCAGACGTCGCCGAACACCGGTGCGATGTTGGGGTCGACGACGGCGATCGTGTGCCCCGCCCGCCGCGCGTAACCTTTCTTGTTCCACATGTGGGGGCCGAAGTGGACATACCCGGCCTCGTTGGGTGCGCTCACCGAGGTAAGGAAAACGTCGAGCATACGAGCTTCGTCCCGGCCGGCGTCGAAGGCCTTCATTCCGAGCATGAACGTATTGGGGAGGTAGGTGGCGATCTTCGCATCGTGGGCGGGGCGGATGCCGTCGCCGATGAAGATCTCTATCTCCTTCTCCCCCTTGGGCCCGTCGGGACCGAAGAGCTGGGCTTCGCGGGGAGCGAGGCACCGAATGTCGACGCGCGCGAGCTGTTGGGCGCGCTTCTGGAACGCGCCCGTCAACACGCCGGGCAGGAGAATGGAAATCCCGACGAGGTCGCCTTCCTTAATCACTTCGACTGCCTGGTCGAGCGTCTTCAGGCGAGACTGGTATTCGTCGCGCCAGTCGGCGTAGCGCGTGGCGGGCCGTTCCGCTGTAGTCACGTTCTCCTCCTCGGCCGGGTGATGCCCCGGGCCGTGTGGGCGGATAGTACCAGAGCGAATCCGAGCGGCAATGCCATGAGGTGGTGTATGGTGTATACACCATCGTACGGGCTGGCATATCTTTTAGGAATGCACTGAGGGACAGAGTGAAACGAAAACAGATCTACCTGGCCGAGGAGCAGGAGCGCGCCATCAAGCGCATCGCCCTGGAGCGCGGCGTGGCCGAGGCTGTGGTGATTCGAGAGGCGATGGACCAATACCTTGCAGAGGAAGCCGTCGCCTACGACGCCGAGCTTCGCGGGGTCGATCCGCGGAACACCGAAGACGATCCGATCCTTCGCTGGATTGGCAGTGTCAAGGACGGTCCAAGGGACGGCTCGATCAACTACAAACGCGATCTCTACGGTGGTGATGAGGGCCCGCTTTGACCCTTGGATTCGTAGACTCGGGGGCGTGGATTGCCCTCGGTGTGAAGAGCGATCCGCACTATCAGACAGCGCGGGCTTTTTACCGGAAGATCCCCCGGGGCAGTCGGTTACTCACGACGAACTACGTCCTCTCTGAGACCTACACGTGGCTGCGGTACCGAGTGGACCATCGCGCCGCACTTGAACTCCGGGCAATCGTCGTGGCCGCCCAGCGAATCGAATTGCTCGACGTCGTGTGGGTAACGCCGGAACAGCACGAATCCGGGTGGATGATCTTCTCCGAGTACAGCGACCAGGTCCTTTCCTTCACGGACTGCACGTCTGCGGTGGTCGCGCGTGAAGTTCGCGCGGACTACGTCTTCAGCTTTGACAGCGATTTCTCGATCCTCGGCTTCGACGTTCGCCCGGGGTCGTGA
>JBKKBS010000294.1:0-2878 GCA_046713815.1 Tepidiformaceae bacterium | reverse complement strand
GTGCGGCGTGCCCTCGACGAAGCGTCTGTCGACGACGAATTGCTCACGACTGAGGAGCGCGTCTCGATTGACCGTGCCTGGGGGGCGATGCGCGCCGGTTCCGTTCTATATCGCCGTGACGCGTACCCGTAAGGCGCGGCAATCCTCGCCGCGAGCCGAGCAGCTATCACGCCCCGTCGCTACCACGGCTCGGGGAGCATGACGGAGAGCACCGACGGCGCGCCATCGGCCGAGAGCAGGCGGAAGGCGTAGCGGCATCGCACGACCGCGCCCGACTTCGTGCGCAGCTCACCCGGCGCCGGGCCCACGACCTCGGAGCGGTCGAGTTCCTCGATGATGCCCGCTCGGGCGGGGCGCCGGACCCAGAGGTTGAGTTCCTCGGAGGTGGCGCCGATCACCTCCGCGCGATAGAAGCCGGAGAACGTGAGGAACGCCTGGTTCACGGCGGTGAAGCGTTGGCTCCCGACGCTCGTGATCGTCATGGGCACGGGGTTCTGCAGAAACGCCGGCCCCATAAGGCTGTCAACGCCCTGGGGCTCGCGCCTTTCATCTTCTGTCATCGTGTCTCCGTGCGCGCGTCGATCCCACCGCGAGCCGCACGCGGAGTCTACCGGAGCGCGGACGACTCGGGAATCGCGGCGTCCTGGTCGGTCAGGCATCGCAGCTACAGGTGTTTTTGGAACCAGGCGAGGGTGCGGGCGAGTGCGTCCTCGCGGTGTTCGGCGGGGCCGGTGCGCATGAAGAGGTGGGAGCCACCCGGATAGCGCGCGAACTCGACCTCGCAGCCCGCCTGCTTGAGCGCGACGAACATCGCCTCGCCCTGGCCTACCGGGCAGCGGTGGTCTTCCTCGCCCTGGATGATGAGCGTGGGCGTGCGCGTGTTGTGCGCGATCTGCGAGGGCGAGTGCGTCGCGTACCATTCGCGCGCCTCGTGCGGAGCGCCACCCCATTGCAGCGGCCCGAACGTGTGCGAAATGTCGCTCGTGCCGTACATCGCCTCGAGGTCGAAGCAGGGCGCGCCGCAGACCGCCGCCTTGAAGCGATGGTTTTGGGCGATCGTCCAGGCGGTCATGTAGCCGCCGTAGCTGTATCCCCAGATGCCCTGGCGCTCGCTGTCCACGTAGGGCTCCTGGCAGGCGCGGTCCATCACGGCCATCAGGTCCTGGTAGTCCTCGCCACCCCAGTCGCGCACTACCTGCGTGGCGAACTCGCGCCCGTAGGAGGTCGAACCGCGCGGGTTCGAGTAGACGACGATGAAGCCGTTCGTGGCGAGCGCCTGCTGCATCGCGTTGAAGCCGTAGCCGTAGTAGCCGTTCGGCCCGCCGTGGATATCGACGATCACGGGGTATTTGCGCGAGGGGTCGAAGTCCGCGGGCTTGAGGATCCAGGCCTCCGTCGTGAAGCCCGCGCGGGTAACGTCGAACCGCTCCCACTGGGCCGGGGGCGTCTCCGCGAAGACGGGCGCGCTGAGGTTGGTGATGACCCGCCGCTCGCCCGCCGCAAGCTCGATCACGGCGATCTCTCCGATGCGGTCCAACGACGCCAGCGACTGCACTGCATAGCGGCACGCGGAATCCATCGACAACCCGGAGCGCAGCTCCAGCTCTCCTTCGATGCGCTCCACCGCGCCGCTATCAATGGAGAGGGCGTAGATGCCGCTCGCGCCAGCGCGGAAGCCGTGGAAGATGAGACGGCCATCCGGCGCAAACACCGGCTGCGAGGCTGGCACGAGCGTCGGGAAGCCCGCGTCGGGCACGACGTTGAGGTCGGTGGTGATGCGCCGCGACTCGCGCGAGACGAGGTTGTACTCGAAGAAGTCGGGCTGATACGTGCGCGGGTTGCCTTCCTCGCCCGAAAAGATGAGGGAGTCGCCGCCGGGAGTCCACGTCCAAGTCGAGACGGAGCCGTCGAAGGGTCCGATGCGTATCGCCTCGCGGCCATCGAGCGACACCAACTCGAGTTGGCCCGCCATCCCGTTGCGGTTTGGCACGCCAACCGCCAGCGATTGGCCGTCCGGGCTCCAGGCGGGGAAGTTGTGATCGACGGCCTCCGTCGTCACCTGGCGCGTTTGGCCCAACGCCACATCGACAACGAACACCTGCGTGCGCACATCGTCCAGGTAGCCGCGGTTGTCCTGCTTGTAGTCGATGCGGCTGGTGACGCGAACGTTCGGTGCTGCCCCCTCCTTCGGTTTCTCGCAGGTAGGGTTCGCGGGGTCGACCACGGAAGTGAAGGCGATGTGCGTCCCGTCCGGCGACCATGCGGGGTCGGAGATGTTGGAGTTCGTGCGCATCAGTTCGCGCGCCTCGCCGCCGTCGGCAGGCAGGAGAAACAGTCCCGCCTTCTCCACGCGGTCGGAGACGAAGGCGAGGGTTTGGCCGTCGGGCGACCAGCGGGGGCTGCTGTTGCGCTCCCCGCCCTGTGTGACCTGCCGCGCGTCCGCGCCATCGATCGCGCAAATCCAGACCTGGGCGGACGACTTCTTCGTCTCCGCGTCCGTCTTGGCGACGACGTATGCGACCTTCGTGCCGTCGGGCGAGACTTGCGGGTCGCCGGCCGTGGTGAACCCATAGATGAGGGTCTGGGGCGAGAGTGGCTTCGTGGTGGCGGGGGCTTCGAGCGTGGTCATCGGGATCGCTCCGGGCATGGGATGAGGCACGAGTATACGCGTCCGGGGACACGGGCCGGAACTTTAGGAACTATTAGGCGCTCGGCTAAATTTAGCCCGACGAGTACTTTCGCAGGGGATCCTTTGGCGCTAGCCCGTTCGCTATTGCTGCATCTCCGCATCTGTGAGGGCATGGTGATACTTTCAACGGAAGAGTAGAGCAAATAACCCAAACCTCCGTTCCTCCGTTATCCTTCCCCGATGCCCTAC
>JBKKBS010000293.1:0-3717 GCA_046713815.1 Tepidiformaceae bacterium | reverse complement strand
CGCGGGGGCGCGTATTTGTGTATAAGAGACAGTGGCGCCCCACCCCCACTCTTCCCCGGTGAGCGCCCCCCCGCGGCAACCCCGCGGGGCCGCCATTTAGCCACGCCCAACTCCCTCGACCTTCCCGCCCTTTTTCGTGCATCGCTGCGACGGTCGAATCGTGAATCCTGAATCGGAAATCGTGAATGTCCACTGACCGCGTCCAGCTCTACGACACCACCCTCCGCGACGGTTCCCAGATGGAGGGCATCTCCTTCTCCGTCGAGGACAAAGTGCGCATCACTCGCAAGCTCGACGAACTCGGCATCGAATGGATCGAAGGCGGATTCCCCGGCTCGAACCCGAAGGACGCCGAGTACTTCCGCCGCCTTCGCGGCGAGAAACTGCGGCATGCAAAGGTGAGCGCTTTCGGCGGCACACGCAAGCCGAACAGCACCTGCGAGACCGATCCGAACATCCAGAGCATCGTGGCGGCCGAGACCCCCGGAGTCACGCTCGTGGGCAAAGCGAGCATGTACCAGGTGACAAGCATTCTCGAGACTTCCGCCGAAGAGAACCTCGCGATGATCGCCGACACTGTGAAGTACTTCAAAGCGATGGGCAAGACCGTCTTCTTCGACGCCGAGCACTTCTTCGACGGCTTCTATGGGGATCCCGACTACTCGCTCCAGTGCCTTGCCACCGCCGCCCGCGCCGGCGCCGATGCGCTCGTGCTCTGCGATACAAATGGCGGCATGACGACGCGCCAGATGCTTTCCGCAATCGAAACAGCGCAGGAGCGGGCGCAAGATGTGCGCCTCGGCATCCACGTCCACAACGATGCGGGCCTCGCGGTAGCCAATTCGATCGCGGCCGTAGAGGCGGGCGTGTGGCAGGTGCAGGGTTGCGTCAACGGCTACGGCGAGCGCTGCGGCAACGCCGACATCCTCACCATCCTCGCCAACCTGAAAATTAAGCTCGGCCTCAACGTCATCGAAGACGAGCAGCTCGCGCGGCTGACGGAGGTCTCGAACTACGTCTCCGAACTCGCGAACCTGGTCCCCAACGCTGGCGCACCGTACGTCGGCGCGAGCGCCTTCGCGCACAAGGCCGGTTACCACGTTGCCGGCATGATGAAGGACGACAAGGCTTACCAGCACGTTGACCCGGGAGTCGTTGGCAACAGCAGCCGCGTGCTCGTCAGCGAACTCTCTGGCCAGCGAAACCTCCTGATGAAACTGGAGGAGCAGGGGATTGACTACCCCTTTACGCAAGACGAGATCAAACGACTGCTGGAGACGGTAAAAGAGAAGGAGAGCCAGGGCTACCAGTACGAAGGCGCCGAGGCAAGCTTCGAGCTACTTGTGCGCCGCTCCCTCCCGAACTACCGCCAGCCGTTCGAACTCGAAGACTTCGTCATCGTTGAGCGGCGCCGCCAGAGCCATGTGCGCGAGCAGCTCAACGAAATGCTGGCGGAAGCGATGGTGAAGGTGAAGGTCGACGGGGTCACGGAACACACGGCCGCGGAAGGCAACGGTCCGGTCAACGCGCTCGATGGGGCCGTGCGCAAAGCCCTCACGACAGCCTACCCGGCCGTTGCGACCGTGAAGCTTGTCGATTACAAGGTCCGCATCCTCGATAGCCAGGCGGCCACGGGTGCGAAGGTGCGGGTTCTGATCGAAAGCACGGACGGTACACGGTACTGGACGACCGTGGGCTGCTCCACGGACATCATCGAAGCGAGTTGGCTCGCGCTCGCGGACGCGTTCGAATACGCGCTCACGATCAGCGGGTGTTAACCCTCGTCTCCCCAATCGCTCAACCATTCGAGCTGTCGATCATGCCTTCCCCAGTGGTGGCATCGAGCAGGTTGACGAGGCGCCTCAACTGTTCTCCCACCGACCACGTCTGCTGCTTGACGACGATGATTCCGGAGTGGCGCCGCCCGACCGCACGCCAGCGCCAGTGCATCGGGACGAAGTCCTTAATGTTGGACGTCACGACTATTCGTTTGAGTTCGGTTGCGTATGTGAGGTGCTGTTCATCCGCCCGGCCGCGCATGCCGATGTCTGTCGCCCGAACAGCATCATGGCCTCGCGCAATGACGGTTCGAAAAAGCGCTCGGCCCTCGGAGTCATCGTCCAGGTACAGAGCCCCGGTCATTTAGCGGGCCGCTCACCGCGCTTCCACGCTGCCGCCATCCTGTCGTATTCCTCATCTGCGAGACGGATGTCCTCATCGATCGCCTCCTTATTTGCCAGATAATAGGCAAGCGCCGCATAGACCTGCGGCATCGTGAGGTCGTGCTCGTCCGCCATCTGCTCAGGCGTGAGTCCGCAGCCGTGCATGACTGCGATCCGGTCCACGCTTAGACGCGTGCCCGTGATGAACGGGCGGCCGCCCCGGTGCCCCGGATCGGAATCGAGCTGCTGGCGAGTTCAACGAGACTGCTCACACGCTCATTGTAGCAGGCACGCGCTGGGCACTACGCCCGCATCGAGATGGTTTCGCAACGTTTTGTCGTTAACCCGTGAGCCGCACGGACGTTGCTTTCACGCATGCTCCGCCCATGGAACTGCAGACAACCGAACTCCGCCTCCCCGGCGAGCGCGCCTGGCGCAACGCCTGTGCCCACCCGGTCGACGATCGCCGATGGCGCTATATGCCGGTCTTCGACTTCGTCAGCGGGCAGCTCGTCTGTGACCGCTGCGGCGACGTCCTCGCCGGGACACTACCCACGTTCTGAATTCGCACCGACATTGCTTGAAAACGGGACCCGGGTGATGACCCGGGTCTTCCGATTGGTCGCCAAAATGGGCGATAGCGCGTGTGAGATCATGCGTCTATGCAGCGCATGATCTTCTCGCTCCCGGAAGAGTTGTTGAACGCCCTCCAACGCGTCGCGCGCGAGGAAACCGCTCCGTCGCCTCGGTTCTTCGCGACGCGGCCCAACAGAAAATAGCCACCCGGCGCCCGAAGCCGCTCAGCATAGGATCAGGCCATTCAGTCGAGCCAACCCTGGCTCGCCGAGCCACGGAAGAACAGTTCGTGCCCGATCCATTCCGATGATGCTGCTCGACACTGGGCCGTTGCTTGCGTCCCTGGATGATAGGGACCCGGCTCATCAGCCTTGTCGCCGACTCTTGCTGGATGCGCGAGAGCCATTACTGATCCCAGCGCCGGTTGTGGTCGAGGTCGCCTACTGGATTCGAAAGTTCTTTCAAGCGCATGTTGAAGACCTGTTCCTCGCCGACATCGAATCCGGCGCTTACGCGGTAGTCCAGGTAGAAGCCGCCGACATGCCCCGCATCCGCCAGTTGTGCCACAGGTACTACGATTCCGACCTTGGCTATGTTGACGCCTCCATACTCGCGATTGCAGAGCACCTGAATGTCCCCACGCTCGACCACCGCCACTTCCGGATGATGGGGCCGCGCCACATCGATGCGCTCACCCTGCTCCCGGAGTAGCAGGCCCTAGCGGCGCCACCGGCGAGCGACTTTTTCGGGTTTGATCAAGAGGCCCAACGCCCAGCTCACGATGCTGATGATGATCGCGCCCAAGATGGCGTCCCACCAGAAATCTTCGACTTCGAATAGCAGGCTGTCGATTTGGTCGGCGATCCAGTCGGTCAGCCAGAGCATGATGGCGTTGAGCACGATCAGAAAGAGGCCGAAGGTCACGACTGTCAGGGGCAACGAAATGAAGAAGAGGAACGGCTTGATCGCGGCGTTGAGC
>JBKKBS010000292.1:0-4764 GCA_046713815.1 Tepidiformaceae bacterium | reverse complement strand
CGGTCGTCGTTGTGGGTGCCGGCGGGACCCACCGCTTCTACGAGACTCTTCGTATTTCCGGTCCGGTAGCCACGATGGGAGAGCCCGTGACACGCCGCGAGCCTGACGAAGCATTCCCCGCGCTGCTAATCTCGTCGATTGCGGTGAGGGGTTCGAGGAAGGATCTCTGGGTAGGCCGAATTGTGGCGGCGCGAGACGGCGAGGACTACCGAGTGCCGGAAGCTTCAACCTCTGCAAAATATTCGCCTGGTCCGAATCGGACGATACGGTTCGGCCCAACTTGGGCCGTTTGTGCCTCGCTCGTGGACGGAGGCTCCACCAAGCAGGTCTTTGATCGGGCCACGTCGCTCTATCTGACTCGAGCCATAGACGAGGGCCGCGAGCCACTCTTCGAATCCTGGAACGAGATGCGGGAGCGGCTCTCGTACTGCGGAATGCGACCCTATGCCGACACACTCCGGAGCCGCGGATTCAGTGTCGATGAAGAAGATGGTGAATGGCGCGTCAAGCAGAGCCGAGCGTAGCGAGCGAGCCCCCACGGCGTTCCTGCGGAACCAAAAAGGCGCCCCTTGCGGGACGCCTCATCGGTTTTGGTTGAAGGTAGTCTGTCGAGTGCCACTGGCGCTCACCCTTGCGGGCGGGCGTCCCGGGCTCCGGGTGGTGCGGACCAGCTTGCGCGGGCCTGCTTCCCCTTCGCCTGTGAGCCGGGCCGGTAACCGGGGCCTTGCGGACCCCTTCGGGAGCTTCCTCGGCAGGCCCTGCGACCGATCGAGGCGGGCACTTGCCTTGCGGCTCCTGCCCGGGTTGACTGCCGAGCGGCCTTGCGGCGCTTCGACTGGCAACCACTCCGTCCCTTGCGGGACCCGTCCCGGTGGCCATCCGCGGGGGCCGGAACCCCTCGCTTCGGCCCTTCGGCGGCTTCCTGGTTCGTGGGCCTTGCGGCCCGCTGACCATTTCCCCGCCTGCGGTGGCTTTCCCAACCACCCCGCCTCCAACGACGCGAACCTTATCGGGAGTGGGGCGTTCATGTATAGCGACTTATGACGAGTGCAGGCAGGCTTCACAAATGCTTGATATTAGTGGCGTCATTATTGGCGCGAACAAATCTGTAACTAGCGTGAGCTTACAGTTCCCTGGAATGCAATTATGTTCAGGAGTTCGTATCGCGCAGCCCCCTCACCCCCGACCCCCTCTCCACTGCGGTGGAGAGGGGGAGACGTGGTCAGTGCGACTGTCATTCCGCCCTCACCCCGGCCCTCGCCCGCAGCGGAAGGAGAGGGAGAGACGCGGGGCAAGGGGGAGTCTGTAGAATGAAGCTGATGAGCAGGCCGTTGATTGCGATTACGACGGGCAGCGTGATGCCCAAATCCGGCGGAGTGCGAGCGAGCATCAACGCACCGTATCTGGAGGCGCTGCTGAAAGCGGGGGGATTGCCGGTCATCCTCACGCCGCAATTCGATGGGGACGCCGCGCGCCAGTTGCTTGGCCACGCGGGCGCGCTGGTGCTCACGGGCGGCGGGGACGTGAACCCGGAGCGCTACGGAGAGCCACGGCACGAGACGACGGAGGGCGTGTCGGAGGAGCGGGACGCGCTGGAGATTGCAGCCATTGAAATGGCGCTGGATATGGGGATGCCGATCCTCGCCATCTGCCGGGGGTTGCAGGTGTTGAATGTGGCGCTGGGCGGGTCGCTCCATCAGCACATCCCGGACATCCCCTCCGAAGTCGCGCGGAAGATCAACCACACTCAGACGAATGGTGATGAGTACGCGCGGAGGGACGCGACGCACGTTGTCGACGTGGAGGAAGGGTGCCGCCTCGCCGGGCTGCTGGGCGCTTCCGCGGTGGAGGTGAACTCGATGCACCACCAGTCGTCGAACCGCGTGGGGCGGGACCTGAAGGCCGTGGCGTGGGCGCCGGACGGCGTGATCGAGGGACTGGAGATGACCGATCCTGGGCGATGGGTGGTAGGCGTGCAGTGGCACCCGGAGGAGTTGGTGGGCGCGCATGAACACGCGCGGCGGCTGTTCGAAAGCATCGTGCGGGAGGCGAAGAAGGGAGGCGAATAGCTCGATTGCAGGATCACTCGCGCGCGAGTAGTGTTCGCTCGCCCGGTAAAGGCCTGCCCCTGGGGGCAAGGCGCCGGGACGAGCTTACCAGGAGCCTCAAATGCGAATCGTCCTCGGCCTTATTATTGCGATCATCGTCAGCCTCGGCGCGTTTGCGCGTGCCCTTCCTTCCGCCAGCGCGCAGTCGCCTGCTTCAGGTCCCGCGTTGGAAACGCCGGAGGCGACGCTGGCCGCGCACCTCCACTGCCCCGCGTCCCTCGCGAATCTCAACCGCGACCCTGTGCTGCTCGTGCCGGGCACGGGCCTGAACGGCGGCGAGAACTACGATTGGGGCTATGTCCCCGCCCTCAAGGCCGCCGGGTTCGCGTCCTGCACCGTCGACGTGCTCGACGGCGGCATGGGTGACGTCCAGCTTTCAGCTGAGTACGTCGTGTACGCCATTCGCAAGATGGCAACGGACAGCGGCCGCGACGTGGCCGTCATCGCCTATAGCCAGGGCGGCCTCGATGCGCGTTGGGCGCTGCGTTATTGGCCCGATACGCGGCAACTGGTGTCCGACTTCATCGGCCTCGCGCCATCGCACCATGGGGCGGACGGCGCCTCCCTGTTCTGTAGCCGGCCCGAAGGCTGCGGGCCAAGCATTCTCCAACAGATACCAACCTCGCGCCTCGTGCAGACCATCGACAAGGGCGCGCAGGTCTGGGCGCCGGTGGACTACACCACCATCTACACGTTCACGGACGGGACAGTGACACCGCCTGCGTTGCGGTCATCCCTGGTGGCGGCTCCCGGCGTTAACGTGGCCAACATCGCCGTGCAGGACATCTGCCCACAGAACGCGGTAGTGCACATTAGCGTGCCGGCCGACGGCGTGGTTTGGGCAGTCGTCCTGGACGCGCTCCTGCGGCCCGGTCCCGCCGACGCCTCGAGGATTTCCAAGGAGATCTGTACGACACTCCCCTACGTGCCAGGGGTGACGGCAGAGATAGCCACCGGTAAGGCCACGGAGCTCAACGGCATTGCCTTCGGCCGTGTCCTGGGATATCCGTCCGCAGCCGCGGAACCGGCGATCAAAGCGTATGCGGCCGCCGATGCGCCCGCGCCCGTGGCGCCGGTGGCGCCGCGACCGCCATCGACCGGGAACGGGTTGGCCGGCGATGGCGGACCTGCCGACTTCCCCTGGGTAACGATCCTCGGTTTGGCAGTGCTGGCGGCGGCGGGAACGACGGTCGCGCGGCGACGGTAACCCCCTCACCCCCGACCCCTCTCCACTTCGGTGGAGAGGGGAGACGCGCTGGGAGGGCTGAGTGTGAGATGAAAGGGGCGACGGGGACCGGCGCAGAGTCAGGGCAGGCGCCCGCTCCTTGTCAGTGGCGGCGCTGATCGGCATAGTCGCGGACATGCCCATGCCTCCTGGATCCCCCGGCGCCGCGGCGCGGTACGAGTGTGATGTGTGCGTCGTGGGAGGCGGTGTGGCGGGGTTGTCGGCGGCCGTGGCGGCGCGGCAAGCGGGGGCGGACGTCATCCTCCTCGAAAAGGCGCCACGAGATCGGCGCGGTGGGAACACGCGCTTCGCGGACGCACAAATGCGCTTCCCGCACGAGGCGGACGAGTACGGGAAACGCGATTACAGCGTCGAGCAGATGTTCAGCGATCTGATGCGCATCTCCCAGGGGCGGGCGAACGCGGAGCTGGTGCGGACGCTGTGCGAGAACGCACGGGAAACGGCGGAGTGGCTCACGGGGCTGGGACTGGAGTGGGAGGCCGGGTATCCGCACACGGCCGGGTACCGGCGCAGCCCGAAGGCGGGCGGGTTGGGGCTGGTAGACCTGCTGCATCGTCGCTTCGAGGGGCTGGGCGGGATCGTCAGTTACGAGACGGGGGCGATGGAGCTGCTCGTGGATGAGGCGCGAGTCACTCGGGGCGTGCGGGCCGTGGGGCCGGAGGGCGTGGTCGACGTGGAAGCGCGCGGCGGCGTGATCCTCGCCAGCGGCGGCTTCCAGGCGAACATCGAGATGCGCGTGCGCTACCTGGGGCGCTTCGCGGACTCGCTCATCCTGCGCGGCAGTTCCTTCAACACCGGCGAGGGCCTGGTGATGGCAATGGCGGCGGGGGCGAGACCCGCGGGGCAGTGGGGCGATTACCACTCGGCCGTGCTCGACGCGCGCTCGCCGAAGGAGGAGTGCGGCGTGACGGCACTCTACAACTACCAGATGGGCATCTTCATCGACCGCGAAGGGCGGCGCTTCATCGACGAGGGCGAGGACTTCCGCGACCACACGTACGTGAAGTTCAGCAAGCGTATCGTGGAAGAGGCGGACGGGCAGGCGTGGTGCCTGTTCGACCAGCAAGCGTTCCAGCGCGAGGAGTTCGCGCGCGCATGGCGCCCGGTAGGCCCCCCGCTGGTGGCGGACACATGGGAGGGGCTGGCGCGGGAGATGGACGTGCCCGCGGAGAATCTGCTGGACACGATCGGCGACTTCAACCGCGCAGTGCAGCCGGGGGAGTACGACCTCGACCGTCTCGACGGCAAGCGCACGCAGGGCGTCACGCCGCCGAAGAGCAACTGTGCGCTACCGCTCGATGCGCCACCGTACCTCGCAATCCCGGTGACGGGCGGCATCACGTTCACCTTTGGGGGGCTGAAGTGCGACACCACCGCGCGGGTGATCGACACGCGCGGGAAGGTGATGGC
>JBKKBS010000291.1:0-6182 GCA_046713815.1 Tepidiformaceae bacterium | reverse complement strand
TTGTCCTCGCGAATGAGAAACCACCACCCGGCGGCGGCGGCGACCACGATGAGCGCGACGGCGGGCACGCCGAACAGGAGCAGGCGACGAAACATGAGTAATCCTTGGAGCACAGGTCTCCTGAGATGATGCATCGTTGGCGAGGAAATGGCGGTAAAGCCCGTTCGCCTGCGGTCGGTTATACCGGGATGCGATACACTTGCGGCATGACCATCGCGGAGCGCGTTCAAGAGACCGAGCCCGAACAGATTCCTCACCTGGAGAACGGTGATCGTTTGACGCGCGAAGAGTTCGAGCGGCGATATTTCGCGTCACCTCAGCTTAGCAAGGCAGAATTAATCGAAGGGGTCGTCTACTTGCCATCTCCAGTGAACTTTGGCAAACACGGACGCCCCCATTGGATTGTTCTCGGATGGCTGGCCCAATACGCCGACGACCGCCCGGAGGTGGAGGGTGGCGATAACTCGACGCTGCGTCTCGACAACGACAACGAGCCGCAACCGGACGCACTCCTGCGGTACATCGAAGGCGGGACCTCCACGCTCGACGACGAGGAATACCTTGTCGGGGTGCCAGAACTGCTGATCGAGGTGGCGAGCAGCAGCACGTCGATCGACACGCACGCGAAGAAGAACGCCTACCGGCGCAACGGCGTGCCGGAGTACATCATTTGGCGAGTGCGCGACAAAGCGGTGGACTGGTTCGTACTCGAAAATGGCGAGTACGTGCGACTGGAGCAGGACGCCGACGGCATCATCGAAAGCCGCGCCTTCCCTGGCCTGCGCCTGAACGTGCCCGCATTGATCGCCATGAAACTGTCCGCCGTGCTGGCCACTCAGCGCGGGAACTAGGATTCAAACGGCTTCTCCCAGCGCATGACCGTGAAGTTAGGCGCCCGGTACCAATCTTCGAAGCGCGGCGCGTTGCGCAGGGAGTCGTCAGCGGGCATCGGCTCCAGGAATTCGCGCAGGGTGAGCCCCGCGCCAAGATACGCCTCCATGTATGCGCTCAGCGGGCGGTGCCAGTTCGTAATGTCGATGCCGGCCCACGCGAAGCGCTGCGGGCGCTCGTCGAAGTAATCGTCGATCGGATAGTGGAGACGCCTGCCGGTCTCGTCGCGGACCCACCCGTTTGCGGCGCTCATGAAGCTGACGTTGGCCACTACCAGGCGACCGCCGGCCTCAAGCACGCGAGCCATCTCCCTGATGGCGGCGCGAAAGTCCGGGACATCTACCAGGACTATGTAGCTGACTACGAGGTCGAACGATGCGTTATGGAAGGGCAGTCGCTCCGCGCTTGCGCGCACCGCGGCGGTCCCGGCGGTGCGGCGCTGATGGGCCGTCCGAACCATCTGACGGGTCATGTCCACCATGGTCACGCGCGCACCATCCGCTGCGAGCATGCGACCGAACCGCCCCTCCCCACAGCCTGCGTCGAGGATCCGCAGGCCATCCACGTCGCCACACAGACGCCTCATCACCGGATCGAGGAGTAGCTCACGGCTCGGGTCACCGGCATCGACGAGCCGAATCCACGCTTGCGCCGAACTGTTCCACCCGCCGTCGTCCATCAACCTGCCACCTTTCGGCTCAGGCGGGTGAGCGTACCACGCAGCGGACGTGCCCACCCTGGCAACCGGCAACGGCGGGCAAACTGCTCACCATGTATCGATGTTGGGCCGCTTTTTGCCTGTGCGAATTGCGGGCGGCGGGGCTGATTTCAGGGCGCGCATGATCCAGAAGCGCGATTCCGTCGGGTCGATGACGTCGTCGATCTCAAAGTGGGAGGCCATGTTCACGGCTTTGCCGTGCTGGTACATGCGGTCGACCATCTCGCCGAAGGTCTTGCGGCGTGCTTCGGGGTCATCGATGGCGGCGAGCTCGTTGCGGTAGCCGAGCTTGACGGCGCCCTCAAGGCCCATGCCGCCGAACTCTCCCGTCGGCCAGGAGACGGTGAAAATGGGCGCTTTGAAGCTGCCGCCTGCCATCGCCTGCGCGCCGAGCCCGTAGCCCTTGCGCAACACGATCGTGAAGAACGGCACCGTTATGTTCGACGCCGTGACGAACATGCGCGCCGCGTGGCGCACGAGCGCGGTCTTCTCCACCTCCGGGCCGACCATGATGCCGGGCGTGTCGCAGAGGAACAGCAGCGGGATGTCGTATGCGTCGCAGAGCTGCATGAAGCGCGCTGCCTTGTCGGCGCCGTCGCTGTCGATCGCGCCCGCGAGGTGCGTGGGGTTGTTCGCGACAACGCCGATCGGTCGGCCCTCAATGCGGATCAACGCGGTCACCATCCCCAGGCCGAAGTGGCGCCGCAGTTCGAGGACAGAGCCGGTGTCGGCCATTGTCTCGATCACCGCCCGCACATCGTAGATGCGCAGCCGGTTCTCAGGGATGATGTGGCGCAGGCGGCGCTGGTCGGCGTTCTCCCATTCTGTTACCGCACCCTGGAAATACGACAGGTATTTCTTGGTGACCGTTACCGCCTCGGCCTCGTCCTCCACCGGGATGTCGACGACGCCGTTCGCCACCTGCACATCGAGCGGCCCAACTTCTTCGGGACGGAAAATGCCGAGCCCGCCGCCTTCGATCATGGCGGGGCCGCCCATGCCGATGTTCGAACCCTTGGTGGCGATGACGACGTCGCAGCAGCCGAGCAGCGCCGCATTGCCCGCGAAGCAGCGACCGGAGGTGATGCCCACGAGCGGCACGAGCCCGCTGAGCCCGGCGTAGTAGTTAAACGCGAGGCAATCGAGGCCGGCGACACCCACGCCATCGGTGTCGCCGGGGCGGCCGCCACCGCCTTCGACGAAGAAGACGATCGGCAACCGCAGCTCCTCCGCGATCTCGAACATGCGATCCTTTTTGCGGTGGTTCTGGGTCCCCTGCGTGCCCGCGAGGACCGTGTAGTCGTACGACATGAGGACGCAGCGGGAGTGCTCGTCGTCGAACAGGTGGCCGTTGACGCTCCCGACGCCGGCGACCAGGCCGTCCGCGGGGGTCTTTTCGATCAGATCCTGGACGGTCCGCCGGCGGCGCTGGGCGGCGAGCACGAGCGGCCCGTACTCGATGAAGGTGCCGGCGTCGCAGAGATCCTCGATGTTCTCGCGGGCGGTGCGCTGTCCCGTCTTGCGGCGGCGCGCGACCGAGTCGGGACGTGCCGCGTCCAGGCCGATGGCATGCCGGGCCAGCGCCTCCTCAAGGTCGGGGCGGATGCGGTCGAGGTCGACGTATTCGGTGGCGGCGTCATCGCCATGGTCCACGCCGGATTCCTCGACGTAGAGGAGGGGATGGCCCTGGAAGACGGCGTCCCCGATAGTGACCGCCAGGCGCAGGACGGCGCCCGCCGCTGGCGCGCTGATAACGTGCTCCATCTTCATCGCTTCCATGACGAGGAGCTGCTGTCCACGGCGCACTTCGTCGCCCGCCGCCACGGAGATCGCGACGATCGTGCCCTGGAGCGGCGCTTCGACCGCCCCGGACTCCGGCGCGGCGAAGCCGTTCGTGGACGACGCCGGGCGATCGTCGGACTTGCCGTGGTGCAGCACCGCGAGAGGGTCGCCGGCGTCGATGCGTGCGCCCGCAAGGCGAGCGCTCGCCGCCAACTCGGGCTGAGGATTCTCCTCGGCTGCCAGTTCCGGAAGCAGCTCCTCGAAGAGCTGCGTTGAAAGCCGCCCCGGTGTAAAGGCGGGGTGCGAGAGGAGACGGCCAAGCACTGCGGCATTGGTGTCGACTCCATCGGTGCGGAACTCCGCGACCGCGCGCGCGGCGCGCCTTACCGCGGCATCGAACCCGCCGGGCGAATGCACGATGACTTTCGCCAGTAGCGAATCAAAGCGTGGGCTGGTGGTGTAGCCAGCGTAGCCAAAGGTGTCGACGCGGATGCCGGGGCCAGAGGGAGGCTCGAAGGCGCTAAGGGTGCCGCCAGAGGGGCGGAGACTGCCATCGGCGGCCATGCGTTCCATGTTGATGCGGAGCTGGATCGCGTATCCATGCGGCTCGGGGACAGCGTGCTGAGTGAGGGGCAGGCCGCTCCCGCCGGCGAGGTCGAGTTGCAGGCGGACGAGGTCGATGCCGGTGACCTCTTCCGTGACCGTGTGCTCGACCTGGAGGCGCGGGTTTGCCTCGATGAAGGCGAAGCGGTTGGCGGCCACGTCCACGAGAAACTCGAACGTTCCGACGTTGGTGTAGTGGACGTGCGACGCCATGCGTTCGGCGGCGGCGAGCAAGTGATCGCGCAGGCTGGGTGGAAGCCCCGGTGCTGGTGCGATCTCCACGACCTTCTGGTTGCGCCGTTGGATGCTGCAATCGCGCTCCCACAGGTGGATGACGCGGCCCGTGCCGTCGCCCGCGATCTGGACCTCGATGTGGCGCGCGGCGGGCATGTACTGTTCCAGGAAGACGTCTCCCGAGCCGAAGGCGGAACGCGCCTCGGAGGAGCAGCGCTCGAAGGCCTGCGGGAGATCATCGGCGTTGCGCACGAGGCGCATGCCGCGCCCACCGCCACCGGCGATGGCCTTCACCATCACGGCTGTCCCCGCGGGTAGCCCCGCGAAGAACGACCTTGCCTCGTCGATGGTTGCGGTCGCGGTGCCGGCGAGGATTGGCACGCCGAGAGACGCCGCGAGTTCGCGTGCTCGTGCCTTGTCCCCGAAGAGATCGAGGATCTCGGGAGTCGGACCGACGAAGGTGATGCCCGCGTCGGCGCAGCGGCGGGCGAAGGCGGCGTTCTCGCTGAGGAAGCCGTAGCCCGGGTGGATTGCATCGCAGCCTGCCTCGCGTGCGACCTCCACGACCTGCTCGGCGTCCAGATACGCGGCCGGGCCGGAGCCGCGCAATGGAATCGCCTCGTCCGCGCGACGGACGTGGAGCGACGCGGCATCATCTTCGGAGTAGACGGCGACCGTGCGGATGCCGGCGTCCGCGGCGGCGCGCGCGATGCGGATGGCGATCTCGCCGCGGTTGGCGATGAGGAGTGACGTGATGGTCATTGGGGTTCCTGGTGGCGGAAATTGGTTGTGGACGTATGGTAAGCGCGATGGACGGCGAGTGCCCTCCAGTACCGCGAGGAGGAAATACTAATGGCCGAGGACAAGGAAGAATTGCTGCGGCACTACGAGCAGACTCGTGCCGAACTCCTGGCGACCATCGACGGCCTCAGTGATGAGATGCTGACCGAGCTATCGCTGGATGGCTGGTCCGTCAAGGATCACCTGCTTCATCTCGCGACCTGGGACGAGATCCGGGCAGCGGAAGTGGCGCGCATCTCGGCCGGGCACGACTCCACATGGCGCATGGCCGGCGAACAGGATGAAGCCTACAACTCGCTTTCGTATGACTTGCGAGCGGGACTGTCCCCGGGGCAGGCGCGATGGGAGCTGGAGACTTCGAGGCAACATCTGCTGGACGCGATCTCCGCGGCCCCAGAGAGGGGACTGGACACGTCGCTGTACGGCGAGGCCGGGTTGCGCAGCGGGCACGAGGAAGAGCACACGGAGTGGCTCAAGCGCTGGCGGGGAGAGAAGGGCATTTAGCGGCGGGCACGCGTACCCTCACCCATCGTCCCCTCTTCACTGCGGTGGAGAGGGGAGGTGCGCAGCCGTGCCGATCGGGCGAACGCTCATACGAGGCGGAAGCGGGTGCCGGAGATCATGATGGCGCCGTCTTCGCGGAGGAGGCCGCGGGTGCGGGCGGTCGCGTAAATCGCGTCCGCGTCTGCGGCTTTAAGATCCATGCCGCCGAGGCCTTCGGGCCGGCCGTCGGTGGCGGAGACGAAGCGGATGGTGGCGTTGTCGAGTGATATCGAGGGGTTGCCGTTGGCGTCGTCGGCAACGGGCTCCTGTATGATTTCGCTCCAACGAGCTGCAACCTTCGCCGGATCTGGTGACTGGATTTCGACGCCAGCGATGGCTGTCACGCGGTCCGTGCGGATGGCGTGCTGCCAGTCATCGGCAGCGGCATGGGACCAACCGGGCACGGGGTCGTCCGCGCCCTCATGCCAGTCGATCTCGAGGAACGAGCCGCCGGTGTCCTGGGGATGGAGCTGCATGAGGCAGTATCGCTTGTCGTCGCGGGCCGCCACCGTGCGGATACCGAGTGCGGCCACACGCGCCTTACGGGGCGCATGGTCGTCGGCCTGGGTGATCACCATATAGCCGCCGTCGCCGCCCCGCCGTTCGAGGT
>JBKKBS010000290.1:0-2797 GCA_046713815.1 Tepidiformaceae bacterium | reverse complement strand
CGATCTTGTCGATGCCTCCGCCGAGGGCGGTGCAGAGGAGCGCGCGCGGGTGGCCACCGAGGGCTGGGGTGCCAGGTTGCTGGCGTGGCAGGGCGATGACGGCCAGTGGGCCGGAGGCGCGTGCTTTCCGGAGCAGGACCTCAACTGGCGCGCGGAGAATCAGGGTCAGCCGTGGACCGCCACGCTGCCGACGCTGCAGCTGCTGCATGATTTCGGTGTCGACCCCTGCTCGTCCCGGGTCCGCCGCGCGGTGGCCGCGGTCAGGGACCACTGTCGTTGGGAGCACGCCGGCCAGGCGTTCTTCAGCGGGGAGGTCGAGCCATGCATCAATGGCAGGACGGTCACATTGGGTACCTACTTCGATCAGGATGTGAGTGGCGTGGTCGAACGCCTCCTTGGCGAGCAGATGGAAGACGGCGGATGGAACTGCGAGGCGGAGAACGGATCCCGCCGCTCGTCGTTCGCCACCACGATCAACGTCCTCGAAGGCTTGTTAGCGCACGAACGCGCAACCGGCGGCTCTGCGGAATCGACTGCAGCTCGCCGCCGGGGCGAGGCGTATCTCCTCGAACGAAGGCTGTTTCGGCGCAAGAGCACCGGGGAAGTCGTCAACCCGGCCTGGTTACGGTTCTCGTTTCCACTCCGCTGGCACTACGATGTGCTACGTGCCCTCGAATACTTCCGCGCGGCCGGGGACGTGCCCGACTCGCGGATGGACGAAGCGATAACGTTGCTCCGATCCAAGCAGCAGCCCGATGGCGCCTGGCTGCTGGAAAACACGCATCCTGGCAAGGTCCACTTCTCGCTCGAGGACGGCGACGGGCGGCCCAGCCGATGGAACACGCTGCGCGCCCTGCGGGTCCTCAGGTGGTACGACGAGGCTGCCACGTGAGCCGCCGTCTCGTTTATTAGCCGATCGACCATGCGCTTGGCGCATCCGAATGCGCGAATCGCACTTGGCAGAGCCCAATACGCTGGTTCTGCTCGCAATCCCCGCGTGATCTAATCCGATGGTCTAGCCTGCTAGGGTCACGTCCCGTCAAGTGGTGTAAATCGCTGACATCATCGTCCTCGTTCTGAGAGCCGCGGTCTACACGGCGATGGGGAGTTGGCCGAGAGGGTCCTCCTGTTCTTTTCCTTGAGGGTGGGTGTCGGATGGAGGCGCGCTCGCCGGGATGAGACGCAAGGACTCGTCCGCGAGATAGCGTCGTCCGACGATCCATTCGTCGTGTTGCTCGGCGAGCACGGCGCCGACGAGACGCACGACGGCGGCGCGGTTAGGAAAGATGCCGACGACATCGGTGCGCCGGCGGATCTCGAGATTCAAGCGCTCCTGCGGGTTGTTGGAGCGGATCTTGCGCCAGTGCTGCTGCGGGAACGCGGCGAAGGCGAGCACCTCGTGCGCCGCGTCCGCGAGCATCGCCGCCGCATCCGGGAAGCGCGGCTCAAGCTGCGCGACCACGCGCGTGTGCTGCGCCCAGACCTCGTCGCCTGATGGCTGCTCGAAGATGCTGCGGACGACCGTCGCGACCATCGGCTGAGCGGACTTCGGCACGCGCGTGAGCAGGTTGGTCATGAAGTGCGTGCGACAGCGCTGCCAGACAGCGCCGGTGAAGACGGCGGCGATCGCGTCCTTGAGGCCCTGATGTGCGTCGGAGACGACGAGCTGCACACCGCCGAGCCCACGCGCTGAGAGTGAGCGCAGGAAGGAGAGCCAGAAGGCACCGTCCTCGCTGGCACCCGTATCCAAGCCGAGGATCTCCCGCTTTCCCTGGGCGTTGACGGCCGTGGCCACCACGACGGCGACGTTCACCACGCGGCCGCCCTCGCGCACGCGCTGCGTGAGCGCATCGAGCCACACATACGGGTACGGCCCCTCGTCCAGCGGCCGCTCGCGGAAGGCCTGCACCTGTTCGTCGAGGGCGGAGCAGATGCGGGAGACCTGGCTCTTGGAGATGCCGTCGCAGCCGAGCGCTTGAACGAGATCCTCGACGCGGCGCGTAGAGACGCCCTCGATGTAGGCCTGCTGGATGACGGCGAGCAGCGCCTGCTCGGAGCGCCGGCGAGGCTCCAGGAACGATGGTAGATACGCACCTGCCCGCAGTTTCGGGATCTGCAGATCGATGGTGCCGGCGCGCGTGTCCCAGCGGCGCGGGCGGTAGCCGTTGCGGTAGGCCGCACGGTCCGGCGCATGCTCGTGGAGCTCGGCGCCGATCTGCGCCGACACGTCGGCGTCCATGACGGCGCGGAGCACGACCGCGAGCGTCTCGCGCAGGAAGTCGATGTCGCTGCCGTCTGCTCGCTTGCGGATGACGTCGAGAACGTCCATCGTGGGGGTGGTCACAGAGATCCTCCTCGCTGCTGAACTGAACAACAACACTGAGGATGATGCTGTGGCCAACTGCTATCCAGTTGACCGGTTACTTACACCACGTCTGGGGACTCTACTTCAAGGGAAACTTCTCGAGCGTTTCTGAACTTCGTAAATTGCCAGGGCCTCAGATACCGCGAACTTCCACCCGGCATCATTGCGTTGACCATCAAGGGACAACTGCGAGGCGCGGAAACCGCCAATCGTATCGTGGTCCACACGGGCGTGGTCAGGTTTCTACTCTCGGAACTCGAAGAAACGGCGCAGGTTCCCTGGGACAACGCTTGCAGAGAGATCGCGAACATGGATTCGCGCGCCTTGGAAGATATCACTCAGATGCTCGGAATTGACTTCATGCGTTATGCCACTAAGTCCCCCCTCATAGACGAGCGACTCGTTCGAAGCCGACACTTGATTGCGCATGGC
>JBKKBS010000289.1:0-4106 GCA_046713815.1 Tepidiformaceae bacterium | reverse complement strand
AAGGACGGCCGTGACGGCATCAAGCTCGGCGTCGGCACCAACCTGACACTCGTGGGCGAAGAGACGTACGAGGCCAACGCCGCCGACATCACCAGCCAGGCGCTCAAGCTTGTGAGCGCTGGCGCGGAAGTGATCGGCATCTATGCGACGCCCACGCAGTTCGCTGCCGCCCTAAAGAACCTTAAGGCCCAGGGCAAGAGCGTGGTCTGGGTGTCTTCCTCGGTAACCGCCTCGAGCAGCACGGCCAAGCTCGCGGAGGGCGCACTGGACGGAGTCTTCACCTCCGGTTGGCAGCCAGACATCTCGGAAGCCGCGACCGTTCCGGAAGTGCAGAAGGCGATCGACTTCTACCTGAAGGCAGGGATCGCCAAGGACAAACTCAACAACTTCCACATCTATGCCTGGATCGCCGCGCAGCACCTGGAGCGGCTCCTGCAAGTAACCGGCAAGAACCTGAACCGCGAGTCCATCGTCTACGCCCTTGAGAACGGCGCATTCGACGGCACATGGAAGTGCACCGTCTGCTACAAGCCAACGGTCGTGACTCCGCAAGACCACAACGTGATCGAAGCGCAGTTCATGCAGCAGTGGCAGGAATCGAAGCAGGCCTTCATCAAGATCGGTGACATCATCGACACCGAGACAACCAAGAAGTAGCAGCCCCCGGGCCTCTTCATGACCACGAGAAGCCGGGCTTGGCCCGGCTTTTCCATGCTCACGTCGCACCGTAAATTCGATGCGGACGCGGTTCGCGGTAGCATGGGGACAGTGACACGGGGACGAGTCATCGCCGTAATCGACGTGGGATCGAACTCCGTGCGCCTTCTCGTGGCGCGCGAACTCTCGCCCGTCGCCTTCGAGGTGATGGACGAAGAGCGCTTCGATGCCCGCCTCGGCGAAGGACAGGCCCATGGCGACCTCACCCAGGCCGGCCTGGCGCGAGGGCTCCGCGCCTTCCGCATCATGGCCCAGGTGGCCAGCTCACACGGCCCATCGAACATCGTCTCTGTCGGCACCGAAGCGCTCCGCCGAGCCCCCAACGCGCAGGAGTTCGTGGATGAGGCACGGCGTCAGACAGGCCTCTCCGTGCAGATTCTCGCTGCTCGGGAAGAAGCTTTCGCGAGCTTCCTCGGCGTGATCAACAGCTCCACGCTGCGCGGCGGACACCTGCTCGACCTGGGCGGCGGCTCACTGGAACTGATGGACATCGCCGGCCGGCGCATGACGCGCGCGCAATCAGTTCCCCTGGGTGCGATCTACGCAACCGAGCGATATCTCCGAAGCGACCCCCCAACGCCCAAGGAGGTGCGCACCCTGCGTAAGGCCGTACGCCAACAACTGGAGGTTGAGGGACCCCCCGGGGAGCTCTACGGAGTGGGCGGCGCCGTCCGCAACCTGGCCCGTATGGTACGCATCCGGCGAAAGTATCCGCTCCGCCGCATCCATGGCCTCGCCATCAGCCGGCGCGAGATGCACCGCCTCGCCAATACCCTCGTAACCGTCACAGCGGACGGCCGCCGCAAGATGCCCGGCCTCTCCAGCGCCCGCGCCGATCTGCTCCCCGCCGCATCCGTCGTCGTCGACGAAACGATGGACCTCCTCGGCGTGGATACACTCACGGTTGCCGGCCAGGGCCTCCGGGAGGGGCTCGTCTGGCAGGAGATCCGCAGCGAGGGTGCGGTGCTGCCAGACGTCCGGGGCGCATCCATCAGCGGCCTTGCCCTCGCCAACGGCGTTGACGCCCTGGCGGCGGAACCCGTCGTCACGATCGCCGCCAAGCTGTTCGGGGAGACCCAAAGCATCCATGGGCTCGGTGTCGAAGACCTGGACCTCCTGCTCGGCGCCAGCCGCCTCGCCGGCGTTGGCATGCACGTCGATTACTACAACCGCGACCGCCACGCCGAATACCTGGTGCATAGCGGCGACCTCCACGGTTTTACCCACCGTGAGATCGTGCTCCTCGGCTCGCTCGTCCGCTGCGCCGACACAGGCACCCCGGACCTATCGCCCTACAAAGCGATCGTCCAGTCCGACGATACGCGGCGCGCGACGATTCTCTCGGCACTGCTGGGGACGGCCCGCGCGTTGCGACGGCGGTTCCCGTCGCCCGTTCACGATGTCACCATCTCACTCACGGCGGAGGGGGTCGTCGCAATCCAACTTCACGCCACGGCCTCCGTTGATGTCGAACTCTACGACCTTGAGCGCCAGGTGAGGCGCCTGGAAGCGAGCCTGCGGACGGGAGTCGCCGTGACTGTCACCCCTTAGCAATGCGCCCGCTCAGGCCTCGGCTGTGAAGCGGACGGGTAGATGCTTGATGCCGCCGATGAATGCCGACCGCAGCCGCTCCGCGGGGCCGTCCATCTCAATGTCCGGGAAGCGGCGGAACAGCTCCTCGAACATCACCTTCAGTTCAAGGCGCGCGAAGCCAGCACCAAGGCAGAAGTGCTCGCCGATCCCGAACGCCAGGTGTTCATTCGGTGAGCGCTGGATGTTGAAGACATCACCATCGGGAAAGATCGCCTCGTCGCGATTGATCGCGGGGTACCACATGACGACGCGCTCGCCTTGCGCAATGGGCTGGCCGTTGATCTCCGCGTCCTGCATCGCGATGCGAGCCATGTGCGTGACGGGGGAGACCCATCGCAGCATCTCCTCCACGGCCGAATCCATGAGCGCCGGGTTCGCGATAAGCTTTGCCTTCTCCTCCGGGTGCTCACAGAGCGCCAACAGGCCGCCCGAGATGCCGTTCCGCGTCGTTTCGTTGCCCGCGAGGATGAGGAGGAAGCAGAACCAGAGAATGTCTTCGTCCGACAAATGCTCGCCGTCCACTTCGGAATCGATAATCAGGCTGATGAGGTCTTCCTTACGGTTGGCACGGCGCTCCTGCAACAGTTGGGCGAAGTACCCGAACATCTGCATCGTGCCCATGTTGCCGGTGATACGAGCCGCCTCGCTCGTCCCGCGCTGGTCTTCGGGCACGTCCTCCTGGTACTCGGGATCCCCCTGGCCCAGGACCTTATTCGTAAGCTTGAACATCAGCGGCCAGTCGGACTTCTCAAGGCCCATCATTCCGGAGATCACGGCCAACGGGAGGAGGCTCGAAACCTCGACCACAAAGTCGCACTTGCCCCTTTTGGCGATGTCGTCCAGCAATTGGTTCGTGATCTCGCGAATGTGAGGCTCCATGGCGTTGACCGCCCGAGGCGTGAAGCCCTTGTTCACGAGCCTGCGCAACTTCACATGCCGCGGCGGATCCATGGTGATGAGCATCTTCCCGTTGCCGCTCGATGCGGCGCTGAAATCCTCTTCGCGGCGCGGCTCGAACGACGTAATACCACGCTCGGAGCTAAAAATCTCGGGATGGCGCGAAACATAGAGTACGTCCTCATATCGGACGAGATTCCAGTAACCCTTCAGGTCCTCGTTACCGGGGTTCCACGAAATGGGATTGTTTTTCCGCAACCAGGTGAAGGCCGCGTGCGACTCTCCTCGTTCGAACATCGATTCGTCGCTCAGGTCAATTTCTTCGGGGTTGAGCGTCAGTTCCTGGGTCACGGGTGCCTCCTGGAATCATACCGGGCAGATTGTTTACCGGTCGGTCGGAAGAGCATACCAGAAACGCCCCCAGGCTCTAGGCGGTGGCCGCGGCCGTCTCCGTGACCGTGATCGCCTGGCGTGGACAGAGACGCGCGGCGCGCTCCACCTTCTCCCCGAGCTCGGCGGGGATCGGGTCAAGCTTGACCTTGCTGATGTCGTCGTCGCCCAGTTCGAACACTTCTGGGGCCGCCATCTGGCACTTGCCGTGGCCCTCGCACATGTCCTCGTTCACAACGGCTCTCATGGTGTGGTTCTCCGTGGAGTGGTGTGCGGCAGTATACCGCCTGTTGGCCGGTGTGCTGCGCCCCCATGCCGCCCCCGGCGCCCAGCGCCGCGCAAGCCCCAGAGATGGCCCCCTGATACCCTGTGAGGCGCATGCCTCTTCCCTCCTTCACCCTCACCCAGTTGCGGGCCGGCGCACCAGGGCCCGATACGGCAGCCACCATCGGCGTGCTCGACGGCGTCCACCGGGGCCACCAGCACCTCTTGGGCACGCTTCGCGAGGA
>JBKKBS010000288.1:0-2779 GCA_046713815.1 Tepidiformaceae bacterium | reverse complement strand
CCACCTCATCTAGGTGAAGGCACATCCAAGCCGTTGAACGTCCCTCCCGCCAAAGAGTCCGTTTCGCGGAGAAACCGCTTGTAGTGTGGGACTGCCCCGATGTAAATCTTCGTCAGTTCCTTCATTGAACATGCGTCTGTCTTCCTAAGACGTCGTCCGTACTCGGTCACGGGTCGGTTGGCAAATGAGGAGGTGGGCAGTGTACAACGTCAAGGCAGCAGCGTCGGCGTTCGCGGTCCTTGGGTGGCTCTTGGCAGTTCCCGCAGTCGCCCAACAGGGGACGGCCGAGCTACGTGGCCGCGTCCTGGATCAACAGGGCGGCGCCCTCCCTAGCGTGGCCGTGCTCGTCACGAATGAGGATACGGGTGTGTTTCGTGAGGTCGTCTCGGGCATGGACGGGAGCTACTTTGCGGGCCAGCTCCTCCCCGGGACGTTCAGGGTCACGGCGGAATTGACTGGCTTCCGCCGCTTCGAGCGGCGGGGCCTGGTAATCGGCGTCGGGCGGACGATCACCGTCGACGTCACGCTCGACGTCGGCACGCTTGAGGAGACGGTCACGGTCACCGGGGCGTCGCCGCTGGTCGACCTGACGTCGGCCGAAGTGGGCGGCACGGTCACGGGCGGCGAGCTGACGGACCTGCCGACGGGCAACCGCAGCTACTTTGCGGCGGTCGCGCTCATGCCGGGCATTCAGTTCGCGCCGTCCTCGAGCCTGGGCAACGACACCATGATCGCCAACGGACAGACGGCGGGCGGAAACTCGGTGAACGTCGACGGCGGGTCGAACAACGACGACTCGAGCGGGACGGGCGCGGGCGGCCAGGTGCGCGTGCCCCTCGAATCGGTCTCGGAGTTCCAGGTTCTCACCAACCAGTTCGACGCAGAGTTCGGCCGGGCGCGCGGCGCCATCATCAACGCGCTCACCAAGCAGGGGACCAACCGCTTCCGGGGCGTCGGCTACTACTACGGCACGAGCGACGCGATGACCGCCAAGGATTTCTTCGTCGCGCAGAACCCTGCCCTGTCGAAGCCCGCGGCCAACAAGCAGGAGTTCGGCGCCACGCTCGGCGGGCCCATCATCCGCGACAAGATGCACTTCTTCTTCAGCGCCGAGCGGCAGCTTGTCAATCCGAGCCGGTCGCGCACCTATACGAGCCGGCCGGACAAGAGCTTCACGCTCTCGGAAAACTGGAAGGCGCTGAACACTCTCATCCGCATCGATCACCAGATAAACGCGAACAACACGTGGGCGTTCCGGTGGCTGCGCGAGAGCGCGCCCCAGTTCAATCTGATCGGCGACCGTACGGCGACGCTCGAGACCCTGGAAGACGAGACCGACAACGATCAGATCTTCGTCGGGAACTACACCCGGTTGTTCGGGAACGCCAAGGTCAACACGGTCCGGGCCACGGCGACGAGCGAGTCGTTCTGGCGGGGTAACCCCTGCTGGCGCGAGACCGGCAACATGGCGCAGTGCCCCCCCGAATTCGAGCACCTCAGCTTCGACACCAATCAGCGTGCCAACTCGAATGGGCGCGACGACGAGAACTTCCAGGTCAACGACACGTTCTCGTGGTTCGTGCCGAACAAGGGAGGGAACCACGACTTCAAGTTCGGCGCGACCTATCACCACACGCGGCTGACGCCGGGGATCCAGGACGATCTCGGCGGGACGTTCCGGTTCGCCACCGACCAGCCGTTCAATGCAGCCGACCCGCGCACCTATCCCGAACGGTTCCTCATCCGTGTCGGGAATCCTGCCGGGGCAACCTTCGACGTCAAGACATACTCCTACGAGGCCTTCTTCCAGGACAAATGGGCGGTGTCGCCTCGGCTCACCGTGGGGCTCGGTGTCCGCTATGACCTGGAGGTGTTCCCGTTCGCCATCGACGACAACCCGCTTATCCCGTCGGGCGATTACCCGGTGGACAAGAACAACTTCTCGCCGCGTACCTCGATCGCCTACGACGTAGGGGGCGACGGCAAGTCCGTGGTGCGGGGCGGTTACGGCATCTTCTACGACAAGACGCTCATCGAAGCGATTGATAACATCCTCGAGTTCCGCAAGTTCTCGGACTCGTTCGTCGTACCGTTCCCTCTGAACAGCGCCGATTCGGGGCCGTCGGGAGGCCAGCTCCCGGCCGATCCCCTGCTCGTGAATGGCCCGGTCGTCAATCGCGCCCTCATCAACGCCCTTTACCCGCCGGGATCGGTGCAGCGGAACAACGGGACGGTGTTCTTCGACCACCCCGACCGCGAGCAACCCTACTATCACCAGCTGACGGTCGGGTACGAACGCGAGCTGGCGCCCACGCTCTCCGCATCGGCCGACTACGTCCGGATGCTCGGCCGCGACCAGCACCTTCGCTATAACCTCAACCCAGGAATCCGCGTCAACACGTCTCGGACCGGGCAGCTCAACCGGTTCGACGCCTTCAACGTCCTCGGCGAACGCTATGCGTCGAGCGTGATGGTGGAGCACAGCCTGGGCGAGTCGACCTACGACGGGTTGAACCTGATGCTGGAGAGGCGCTACTCGAACAATTGGGGCGCCCGCGCCTCGTACACGCTCTCGAAGTCTCGGGGCAACACGTTCCAGCAGTTCGACACGGTCAACACCCAGGTGGGCGCCGACTTGAACCTTGACGACCACTTCCAGCCAGCCGGAACGGACCGCCGGCACATCCTGACGCTCAGCGGGCGCGTAGAGGTGCCGCACACGGGCGGCGTGACGGCGAGCGGCGTGCTGCGCTACATGAGCGCCCTGCCGTTCACGATC
>JBKKBS010000287.1:0-4219 GCA_046713815.1 Tepidiformaceae bacterium | reverse complement strand
CTGTGCCCCTCAAAAACACCGGGTCGCTCGTCTTCGACCCGTGGTGCGGCACCTTCAGCACGTCGATCTCGCCGAGGTTCGCCGCCACCAGCGCGCGCTGCGGAGCGGACTCGATGTCGCCCGTCAGCAACGCTGTGAATCCGCGGTAGCTCACCTGCAGCACGAGCGAGCGGTCGTTCAATTCCCCGGACTCATACTCCGGCGGCGGCCAGAGCGCCTCGAACGTCACGCCGTCGAGTTCGAACCGGTCGCCCGCGGCCATCAGCCGCGGATTCGCGCGGTCCACGAACGCCGCGAAGGTCTGCGTGCCGTTGATGTCGCCCGTGCTGTAGACGCTGCCCACCTCGAACCGTCGCATCGCTTCGCGTAGCCCGCCAACGTGGTCCTCCTGGGGATGCGTTAGTACGACCCCATCGAGCGAGCGATCCCCGTGCGTCGTCAGCGCGCCCAGTTCGCGCGCCATTTCAATACCACTGGGACCACCGTCCACGAGCACCTGCTTCCCGTGCGGGGTCGTCACGAGGATGGCGTCGCCCTGGCCGATGTCCAGGAACGCAATCTCCAGGTCGCCCGATCCGCCCGCACCTAGCAGGGTCACGGGAATGACCGCGAGCGCCGTGGCGCCTGCCACCCCACCCAACGCGATGCGTTGCAGACGCACGGCGGCGGGCGCGTGTCTGCGGTCGACTCGTGCCGGCGCGAGGCGCCGGTAGGCAGCCCATCCCATCGCCGCGAGCGCGACATAAGCGAGCACTGCCCAGTCCGTATTCGCGCGCGGAGTGTCGACCGCCGCGAATGGTACAGACGCGAACGCGCTTGCTGCCCACGATGTGAACGCGAGCGGGTAGTACGCCACGAACGCGCACGCCCCGCCCGCGGGCTCCCAGGTCACTCCTGCGATGGCCGTGACACCGCTCAAGACCATCGCCAGCGCGAACACCGGCTCCACCACGATGTTGGCGAACACACCCACGAGCGATACGCGCTGGAACACGACCCATTGCACTGGAAGCGTGGCCACCGCCGCGGCAGCGGACATCGCCGCCACCTGCACCACCGGACCCGGCGCCGCGTCCGCAATTCGCATACGCGAGAGCGCGCCATCGATGCCCGCGCGAAGCCACGGAGCGAAGACGATGATGCCCGCGGTCGCCGCAAGACTCAGTTGGAAGCCGACATCGGCGGCCGCTGACGGATGAATGAGCGTGATGCCAATCGTCGCGAGGCCCAGCGCCGGCAGCGACGCCTGTGGCCGCCCAATCGCCAGCCCAATCAGGAACACGGCAGCCATCACTCCCGCGCGAATCACGCTCCACGAGAGTCCGGCCGCGACGAGGTACAGCAGCATCGCGGCGCCCGCCAGCGGCATCGCCCGCCGCCTCCCGAGCAGCGGTGTGAGTAGGTAGAACACAAGGCCCGTCACGATCGTCACGTTCGAGCCTGAGACTGCGGTGAGGTGCGCCAACCCGCTGTCGCGGAAGTCTTGCGCGAGATCGTCCGGGAGGTTGGCGTCTCGGCCAAAGGCGATGCCCGCCGCGAGCGAGGCCTCCGGCTCCGGCAGCGCGCGCTGCAGGCTCCGCTCCAGCTCGAGCCGCACCTCCGCCGATCGCCGCCGCCACGACCAGCGCGGCGCCTCCTTGATCTGTTCGACGCGGGGGAAGAGCACCGTCCCCGCGATGCCTTGCCGCGCCAGGTACGCACGGTAGTCGAAGCCCTCGAACACCGGCGCCGCCTCGAGTTTCCCTTCCACACGGACGCGTTCGCCGGGCAGGTGCTCCGCGTACTGGTTCAGCGAGATGAGGACGGCGCCATCGAGTGCGCGGTCATGGATGCGGTCGACATCCAGCCGATAGGTCGCCACGGTGCGGCCCGGGTCGGCCTCGGAGTCGATTACACCTTCGGCGACGACCTCCTGGCCGACGAACGGCGCGAGTGCGGACACATCGCCGCCATCCCACGACGCGAACCGTGCTCCGCCCACCAACGCCGCGACAACGCACGCGCCACCGATGACCCATCCTCGTCGCCTCCATCGCCCCGCCAGCGGCAGCAACGCGAGCGCCCACGCCCCGCCCATCCACCACGGCGCGTCCCACACACCCACCGCGGCCATCGCCCCCAACCATGCCACCGACACGAGAATCAGCGCCATTCGCGCACGACGCTACAGAACGGAGCCACGCGGGAGCAAGAGGTTGTTACGATTGCAGCGTTATGCCGCGTCACATCGAGTTCGACATCGGCACCGCCGGGCTTGCGCTCCTCCGAGGGTGGCTGGTCGGAGACCCGGTCACGGCGGAACGCGTCGTCGCAGAGGTGCGGGCGATCATGGCAGGCGGCGACGATGCGCCGCGCGCCAGCCTCATGCCCCAGCCAGAGCGCGACGTGGCGGCCGGGTATGCGCTCTGGGCTGCCACTTACGATGTCCACACGAACCCGCTGCTCGCCGCCGAGGGTCGCGCCATGGGCGGACTGCTTGCCGCGTTGCCGCCCGGTAAGGCGCTTGACGCCGCCTGCGGCACCGGGCGCCAGACGGCGCTGCTGTGCTCGCTCGGGCACGCCGTGACCGGCATCGACGCCTCTCCCGAGATGCTCGCGATCGCGCGCGCAAAGCACCCCTCGGGCGACTTTCGCCTGGGGCGTATTGAGGCGTTGCCACTCGACGACGAGAGCGTCGACCTCGTCACCTGTTCGTTGGCGCTTTCACATTTCGGCGACCTGCTCCCGCCACTGAGAGAGTTACGCCGTGTCGTCCGCGCCGGCGGGCGCGTTGTGCTTTCGGACGTCCATCCCGTGCTCGTCATCGCCAGCGCCCAGGCCGGGTTCAAGGACGCGAGCCTGGATCGTGGCTTCATCCGCAACCACATCCATTGGGCGAGCGACTACCTGCGCGCCTTCCGCGATTTGGGGCTGACCGTCGACGACTGCATCGAGGAGCCATATCTCGCCGCCGACGTCGCGACCTTTTGGTCGCCGGAGTCGGGCCTCTCCTTCCAGACCATGCTCGACGCCTTCGAGGGTCTGCCCGCCGCGCTCTGCTGGCTCCTCTCCCGGCGCGATTGAACGACGGCTATTATCCCTTGCGGTTGACAGCTGGCTATTATGTCATAGATAATGACATGTAGATTGACGAGCGGAGTGGTTGAGTTCTAATGACCGCAGCGATCGCCTCCAAGGTTCGATACCTTTCAGATTTGCTCCAGTTGAGCCAGGACGAGGTCGGCTCCATCGTTGGAAGCTCGGCGCGCACGGTGGCGCGCTGGTCTGCGGGGGACGCCGAACCGCAGCGGCAGGCGCGAGAGCGGCTCCTTCAATTGGTATTCGTCGGCGAACAGGTGTCGAAAGTCCTGAAGCCAGAGCACGCCAATTTGTGGATTTTCTCTCCGAACGGGATGCTCGGTGCTGATACTCCGGCCGAACGCATTCGCAAGGGTGACTTTCGATCAGTGCTCGCGCTCATAGAGGCTCTCGCGGATGGCGTAGTGGTCTGAGCCCGCAATGGATGAAGCCCCCGATCTCTTGCGGCGAATCGACCAACTCGGCATAGGATTTTGGACTGGGACGGCATACCGCCACACCGCCCCGGGGCGGGACCCGCTCTCTGGTGAAGGCGCGAGTCGGTTTGGTGGCCGCTGGAACTCGCCGGGGATTTCGACTTTGTACCTGGCGTTTCCAAAGGAAGCGTGTGTCCAAGAATTCATCAGGATGGCCATGAAGCAGCCCGGCGGCGTCGAGTCATTCCAGGATCGGAGCCTGCACGAACTGGAGGTTCGAGACGTGCGAGTGCTGGATCTAAGGACTGAGGCTGCATTGAACCTGGTCGGGATCGAGCCCTCGGACATCATTGCTGCTGATTGGTCGTCTTGTCAGGAGGTGGGCGATGCAGCCTTCTACCTCAAGCTCCAGGGCGTACTGACGATCTCGGCCACTGGAGTCGGCAACGTTCTTGCGTTATTCGAAGAGCGAATCGGTCCAGGGCAACTGAAGCTCCTCAAGAGTTCCTCACTCGAACCTGCGGAGAACAGCTCATAGTGCGCGAGCGCCGAGGACCGTCTTCGCCTCCGTTTGACGGCCTCCCCGCACCTCCGTAGATTCGGGTGACACCCCCCGCGGAGTTGCCCATGGTTTCCCAGGTCCGCGATGCCGCCATCGTCGGCATCTATGAGTATCCGAGGCGCAAGGCGCCCGGCGTCACCGCCCTCCAGATCAAGTCCGACTG
>JBKKBS010000286.1:0-2801 GCA_046713815.1 Tepidiformaceae bacterium | reverse complement strand
CACGCACGTCCACCCGGACCACTACGGTATGGCCGGCCGCCTCAAGCGCCTCTCCGATTGCGAAGTCGTGATCCACGAGAAGGACACCGAGGTGATCGCGGCCCGCTATCTCGCGCCCAAGGGGCTTACCGACGAGATGTCCCGCTTCATGGTCACGCACGGCGTACCGGCATCGGACTCGCCGATGATGTCGATGGGCTCGATGAACATGATCGACATGGTCGCCGCGGTCCCGCCCGACACGGAAGTGAAGGGCGGCGAGACGTTCAAGGCGGGAATGTTCGACTTCCAGATCATCTGGACGCCGGGCCACTCACCGGGACACATCTGCCTCTACGAGCCCAACCACAAGATCCTGCTCACGGGCGACCATATCCTCCCGACGATCACGCCGAACGTCTCGATCCACGCGCAGACACACGGCAGCCCCCTCGGCGACTACGTCCGCTCGCTAAAGAAACTCGAGGACCTGGACGTGAAGTACGTCCTGCCTGCGCACGAGTTCGAGATCACGGACCTGAAGAAGCGCATCATCGAGATCGAGCGCCACCACGAAGAGCGGCTCGAGGAGATGGTTAGGTGTGTCGACGCGGGCGGCTCGAACGCATGGGAGGTGGCGGGCCGCGTTGCCTGGACCACGGGCAAGCTCAAGGACTTCGAGCCGTGGGTGCAGCGCTCCGCTGTCGGCGAAACGCTCGCCCACCTGGAGTACCTCTTTGAGCTGGGCCGCCTGGCAAAGGTGATGCGCGGAAAGTTGGCGTACTGGTTGCCGGTCTAGGAGTCGCGGCCCTCCGTGGCCGCGGGTAACGCGACAATCGTCTCGATCATGAGAAGGGCCACGCCACAAGCAAGGGAACTGCGTCAGCCGCCGAGGTGTACTTTGCGTGGATGTGCACTTGTCTGGCACTGGACGGTAGTCCTCCTGGTTGGAACGGTAACACTGGCGTCGTGCGGAGAAGCAGCGCAGTCAGCCGTTAGCGTGCCCGACGCCATGAGCGATTCATCCCCGGCCTGCCTGGTTACGCCGCAAGCGTTTCCCGCATTTGTTCTGCCCGCCGCCGTCGAACTCTCGTCCGGATCCTTTTGGTACGGATCGAACGAACTGTGGACGCAACTCAGAATCGACGGAGCCTGGCACCAGCTACGGGAGGCCGACAAATCCTTCTGGTGGAGCGAGGGATTCGACTGGCGTACCGAACCACAGCCCGCGCTGTTGAATCCGGGCGGCGGCTCGACGGTCACGCAGGTCCACCGGTGGCCTCTCGGGCCACTCATGCGGTGAATCCGGACGATATCGGTGTCGCGATGCTGGTCGGCGGGGAAGTACCAGCCGCCGGCTGCTGGGAGATCACGGGAACATATCAGGGCACGGCGCTTACATTCGTTGTCGTCGCGGCTCCCTGATGCCACGACGAGGAGTCGCGGCCGTGCCTGGCCGCTGCGTACACCGCCGCACCCGCGCCTTCAGCCCTCGAAGTGAGCGCGGCCGGTCATGTGCGTGGGGGTGATGCGCCACGCAAGACGCCCGAGGGCCTGGAAGCGTTGCATGAGCAGTTCCCGTGCCCATTGCGGCGTATCCGTCAGTCGTGCCTGGAGAAGCGGGACGAAGGCCATGTCGCCCTCGCCCGTGATGATCTCCCAGGAGCCTTCGCCGGTGACGCTCTGCCACTCGAACAGTCCCGTTTCGGCGCTCGTATCGACCTGGAAGGCGACGTGAGCGCTAGCCTCGGCCATCTTCGTCTTGCGGCCGGGCGTGGTGAGGCCGTGGAGCGCGCCCTGGTGCCAGAGGTAAAACATGGGTACGAGGTAACGCTCCTCGCCGTCATCGAATGACACGCGGATCACTCGCTGGGCGCCGAGGACGGAATCGATCTCCTCGAGCGAGAGGTCTTTGAATCCCATCCGTTTACGGTAACGCGGAGGGAGCCTTCGGGATGTGTGCGGCGTTACCGGGCGGTCGCGGGGGCAGCTCGTAGCAGGTCGGACAGATCTGGCCGTCGGGATACTTTGTCCCACATCGCGGACAGGTCTTCATTGAGCTGATTGAACCACGAACTGCGTCCGAGTGCCTGCTACACTGAGTCTATGCAAGGCACCGTGGAACTCGCCGACTTCCTGGACAGCGACCCGGAACACCGTCACGGCCACCCGTTCATCCGTGGCCGCCGCGTGAGCGTGGACCGCATTTCCGTCCTCTACAACCAGGGCTACACCCCGCCGGAGATTGCGGACGACTACAGCCTGACGCTTGCACAGGTGTTTGCCGCGCTGGCGTATTACCTCGCGAACCGGGATGAGGTCGAGCGTGGGATTGATGACCTGGATGCGGAAGGCGAACGGCTCTACGCCGAGCATCACGCGCAGCGCCACGGCCCCAAGTAGTGCCGTGACGACTCGCGAAAGGGCCCTGTTCATTGTTTCGCTGCCCGAGCGATGCGTGCGTGCGCTCTCGGCGGGCATCTTCGGGGGCGTGCACGAAACGGCGCAACTCGTCCTGCCACGCCTCGTGCGCCGTTCACGCCTGTACGAGGTGACCGCGAAGAACCTGCTCCGCATCGCCATCGAGCTGGTGGGCCGTGTCGAAACGGAGCCGGCCGCCGGGGATGAACCAGGTGCGGGCCGCGTTGCCGTGAAGAAGGCTGCGGGGAACGTCGTCGAGCTGGGCTCGATCGCGGCCTTCGGCTTCTCACCGCTCTGGCTGCTCGCGGCGGCGAGCGACGTGTTGAACGGCTCGCGCGTCTACCTGGGCGCGTTGGAAGAAGAACTCGCGAAGGCGGGCTTGCTGGCGCAGGGGACGCACT
>JBKKBS010000285.1:0-3093 GCA_046713815.1 Tepidiformaceae bacterium | reverse complement strand
TTCGCCCATGACGACGCCGTCCCTGGTCACTTCATAGAGCCGGATATCATCGCTGTGCTCGCTGCCGCGCATCTTCACGACCGTCATCATCTTCCGCAGTTGGCCCTCGATCTCCACGTAACGCTGGAGAATGATGTCGTCTGTCAGGAACGAGACGAGGTTCGGGCTGAAGATGAGGTCCGTGAAGCTGGTGGCGATCTCGGCCGTCATGAGGACGGTCACGCCGCTCCCCGTCAGGGCGGTGACCAGCCGGTAGAGCGATTCACGAAAGTCCTCGCGGAAAGTGGGCGCGAGGGCGAGTTCGAAGCCCGAAAGGGAGTCGATCACGAGCCGCTGTGCGCCTGTGCGCGCGACCGCCGCCTGGATTTCCAGGAGGACCTCGTCGACGGACAGGTCGAGGGGGCGGAGATAAAGGATCTCGAGCAATCCCTTGGCCATCATTGCTTCGAAATCAGGGTCGAGGGCCTTCGCGTGCTGGACGTACTCTCGCGGGCGTTCCTCGAAGACCGCGATCACGGCGGGCTCACCCTCGCGCAGGCCGGCCGCCACGAACTGGGTGGTGAGCGACGTCTTTCCGGAGCCCGCGGGCCCCGCGATCATGACGGAGTCGCGTTCGAGGATGCCGCCGCCGAGCATCACGTCGATCTCGGGAACGCCGAGGGAAAGGCGCTTCGCCGGCCGTGGCCTCGGCACCTCCGCCGCCTCACGGATGATGCGCGGAAATATCTGGATGCCATCGTCCGTGATGCGGATCGTATGTAGCCCCGGGAGCGGCGCCCGGCCGCGCATCTTTACTACCTGCACCTTGCGCACGACGGAGTTCCGATCGGCGGTCTGATGGAGCCAGATGATGCCGTCGGCGATGGTCAGGACGGGGTTGTCGAGCGATTCGGTGCCCGAATATTCGCCCACAAGGAAGCTCGTCACCTGCCAGGAGGTGAGGTGCAGGGCGAGGCGCTGGAGAAAGTCTTGCAGGTCGGCCATGCGGCCCGCTTGCGTCCCGGCGGCGCGCACGATCGTGCGGAACGAGTCGACCACGACAATGCCGGGATTGAGCCGCTCGACGATGCTGGTGATAGCCGCGAGGACGGCGTCCAGATCGCCCGCCAGGGCCTCGTCGCCGAGGTTCACGAAGTGGACGCGTTGGTCCACGGCGGCGATGTCGAAGTAGGAGAACTGCTGCTGGTAGCGGAGCATCTTCACGAGTGGCTCGCCGAGGACGGTGAAGTGCACGGCGGGACGCTCCGGGGTGGCAAGCGCGAACATCACCTGGTGGGCGAGCGTCGTCTTGCCCGTGCCCGGGTCGCCCGCGAGGAGGACGAAGGAGTACTCCGGCAGGCCGCCTCCAAGGACCTCATCCAGTCCCGGCACGCCAGTCGCAAGGGCGGGGATTGGGGCACGGCGCGGCGTGTCTGCGGACGTCATCCTGTTGCCTCCTGGTCAGCCGCATCGGAATCGTGGAGAGAGGCCCCTGGCCACACATCGTGGAGGGCGCGCAAGGCAAGTGACTCGCCGATGAATGTGACGAGCAGCCCGATGAGGTTGGCATAGACGGCTTCGGCGGCGGCCGCCGCCTGCTCCCGATCCTCGCCGTCGAGGGCTGACGGCAGCGCATCGAGCGTGATGGCGCCGCGGACATCCGAGAGAAACGGAAACTCGTCTCGCGCCAGGTAAACCGCTCGCTTCCCAAGGGACTGGGAGCCGGTGCTGGTGAACATGTTGGCAAGCCGCCTGGAGAGCCTCTCCCACGCGCGCCCGGCGGCCTCCGCCACGGCGGCGCCCTGCTCCTCGCCACCCATCTCCTGGGCCAGGAGCCACTTCGCGAGGCGGCGTTGGGCGGGCGTCACGTTCGCCAAACTTTCAGGTCCCCCTGAGGACGGTGATGTGAAGCGGTCACACTTCCGCAACTCCCGGTCCGGCTGGGAGTGGATGCCGGCGCGCTTTCGCTGGAAGCTACCATGCGCTCGCGGTCATCGTCGCGTTCGACCCAATTCGTTCGCGTTCGTAGAATCGAGGCATGGCGGCTGATCTGGCCGCCGCCGAGGAGTGACGCGTGACGGTCAAGTACCTTCGCGACCAGCGACATGCCGGGACGGTCGCCGAGATCGCCCGCGTGAAGTTCGCCTTCCCCAATTCCGAGTACCCGGACCTCGAGACGAACGTCAACGGGCCGAAGCCGCACATGGCCGTGGGTGAGGCGGACGGCAAGGAGCTCTTCCCGGACATCGTCGTCGTCCGCATCCCGGGCAAGTGGTTGAAGATGATGGCCGAGGTGGAGACGGCGGACACGGTGAACGACGAGTCCGCGCTCAACCAGTGGCTCCCCTTCTCAAAAGTCGGCGACCTCTACCTCTACGTCCCCTACGGCTGCGTCCCCGAGACCAAGCGCCTCCTCAAGAAGCACGAGATCAAGGCGAAGGGCATCCGCACCTGGCGCTTCCGGCCCGTGTGGGGGCTGGAAGTGGCGGACGCGTAGGGGATTCACGATTCACGAGGGGAACCGCAGGGCAGGGATTGTTGAAAGACACGAAGGGGACGAAGCGACGAAGGCTGTACGTTATTTTGTTTCGGTGTGGTCACTCGGTGGCCTGCAGCTATCAGCGTCAGGAGTCCAGGCCGAATCGTGAATCGCGAATCGTGAATTCCCCATGAACGTGTATTTCGATGTCGATCAAACCCTCATCTGCATCAACGCGGAGTTGAACGCGTTGCGGCCGGGTGCGGCGGAGGCGATGCGGCAACTCAAGCATGCGGGCCACGACGTGTACGTCTGGTCCGCTTCGGGCCTGGCACACGTCGAGCGCGTCGTCGCGCTGCACGGCCTGAACGAGTGGGTCGACGGCATGCATGACAAGGATCCGCGCGTGCAACCGCCGCCGGACTACATCATCGACGACGACTGGTACCTGGTGGAGAAGTGGGGCGGCTACTGCGTGAGCCAGTACAGGACGGTGGACGAGGGGGACGGGGAGCTGTTGCGGGCGGTGGCCGAGTTGCTTGGCGGTTGATGGTTGGCGGTTGATGGTTGGCGGTTGGCGGTTGATGGTTGGCGGTTGATGGTTGGTGCTTGGTGCTTGGTGCTTGGTGCTTGGA
>JBKKBS010000284.1:0-6411 GCA_046713815.1 Tepidiformaceae bacterium | reverse complement strand
CTGATCTTGAGCTTGTGGTGCTCCTCGTAGCGCGGGCGGATGCCTTTCAGGATCTCCACGGTCTCCTCGACGGACGGCTCCTCGACGACGATCGGCTGGAAACGCCGTTCGAGGGCAGCGTCGCGTTCGATGTGCTTGCGGTATTCGTCGAGCGTGGTGGCGCCGATGCACTGCATCTCGCCGCGTGCGAGGCTCGGCTTAAGGATGTTGGCGGCGTCTACCGCGCCCTCCGCCGCGCCCGCACCCACGAGCATGTGCAGCTCGTCGATGAAGAGGATGCAGTTCCCCGCCGCCTTGATCTCTTCGATGACCTTCTTCAGACGCTCTTCGAATTCGCCGCGGTACTTCGTGCCGGCCACCAGCGAGCCGATGTCGAGCGTGAGCAAGCGACGCCCCTGCAGAGTGTCTGGCACGTCGCCGCTGATGATGCGCTGCGCGAGCAGTTCGGCGATGGCCGTCTTACCTACGCCAGGCTCACCGATGAGCACTGGATTGTTCTTCGTCCGGCGCGAAAGGATCTGGACCACGCGCTCAAGCTCGTTAGAACGGCCGATCACCGGATCGAGCTGGTTGTTACGCGCCGCCTGGGTAAGGTCGATGCCAAGCTGGTCGACCGTGGGGGTGCGGGTCGCCGTGCGCGCGCCCGCGCCGGCGGCGGCAGTCTGCGGGGCGGAGTCCTTGAGGATGCGCGTGGTCTCGGCGCGTACACGCTCGAGGTTGACGCCAAGACTCTCAAGCACGCCGGCGGCGATGCCCTCGCCCTCACGCACGAGGCCGAGCAGCAGGTGCTCTGTACCGATGTAGCTGTGCCCGAGCCGGCGGGCTTCGTCGACCGCGAGTTCGATTACTTTCTTGGCGCGGGGCGTGAGGCCGATCTCGCCGAGGACCGTGCGGTCGCCGCGGCCGATGATGAACTCGACGGCCGATCGCACCTTGTTCAGCTCGACGCCGAGGTTCGCGAGAACCTTCGCGGCGACCCCGTCGCCTTCGCGCACCAGCCCGAGGAGAATGTGTTCCGTGCCGATATAGTTGTGGTTGAAGCGGTGAGCTTCTTCCTGCGCGAGCGTCAGCACCCTCCGCGCGCGTTCGGTGAACTTATCGAATCTATCGGCCATTAGGTTCTCCCCCGGACTCCGGGCAAGCCCGGAGTGTGACTAGTCTTCAGCAGTAGCGTCCCCCTCATCAGAAGCCACGGCCGTCTCAGCCGACACCTCGTCGGTGTCACCTGAATTGTCTCGCGCGGGCGTCTCCGTCTGCGCTTCGGGACTTTCCTGAGTTTCCTCGGCGGAAGCAGGCGCCTCCACCACGGCTTCGGTCTCGGCGGCTTCGTCCACGGCCGCCGTTACAGTCTCTGGTTCCGGATCGGCTTCCGCAGCCGCGCCCGTGAGTGATGCGTCGGCGGTGGGCATGGTCTCGTGCGACGGCGCCTCGGTCGCGATAGCGTCGGCGGCCTCCGCTGGCGGCTCCGTGAGGGCACCGTCCGGGGCGTCTTCCGACACTTCGGGGGCGACAATCTCAACCTCGTCAACCGGGGCTTCGACTGTCTCGGCCTCGGCTTCGTCGGCCGTGGCGGCGGCTGAAGTGGTCACGTCGGGCTCGGCGTCGCCGACGGCAACTTCGGCGGTTTGTGGCGCGGAGTCCACCGCGTCTGTCTCGGAAATGCTCGTCCCTTCGGCATTCTCCAGCGCCTGGGCGAACGCGTGAGCGAAGGCCGATACCGGCTCCGGATCGCGGGAAACGGCCTGCTGGATCGCCTCCTGCGCCGAACGCGGCTCACGAGAGTCCCGTCGTTGCAGCTGCGACTGTGACGCATCGCGCTCGCCCAGGGCGAACTGCTCGCGCACATCGTCCGGATAGTCGATCACGGCGCCATCGCCGTTGAATGCGAAGCCCATGGCCTCGGCGTCGTTCCGCGCCTGGCGAAGGCTGAGGCCCAGGCGATGGCGATCCTTCTCGATGCGCACCAGCTTCACCGGCACGACATCGCCTTCCTTGACGACGTCCTTCGGGTGCTGAATGCGGCGATTCGAGAGCTCCGAGATGTGAATCAAGCCTTCGACCGGGCCGTCGAGGCGCACGAACGCGCCGAACGCCATCAGCTTTGTCACGCGCCCGATGAGAATCTGACCGATGACAAAGTGGTCGACCGTCGAGTCCCACTTCTCCGGCTGCGCGCGCTTCAGGGAGAGCGAAATCTTCTTGGTCTCGCGATCGACCTTGAGGATGTAGGCCTTGACGGTGTCGCCCACACTGTAGAGGTCCTTCGCCTTTTTGCCGCGCTCCCAGGTGAGTTCCGTCATGTGCGCGAGGCCGTCCGCGCCGCCAAGGTCGACGAACACGCCGAAGTCCGTGATGGAGGAGACGGTGCCCTCGCGGATTTCGCCCTCCTGGAGGTCGTCGAGGACCTTATCCTTCTGTTCCTTGCGGAAGTCGGCCATCGCCGCCCGCTCGGAGAGAATGACCCGATTACGTTTGCGGTTGAGCTCGATCACCTTGAGACGCACGTTCTTGCCGACAAGGCTGGCGAGCGCGTCGACCGCGTTCGTGTCGTCCCGGCGCACGCTGTCCACCTGCGAGAGCGGGATGAAGGCGTTCACGCCATCGACGTTCACGAGGATGCCGCCGCGGTTGTGTCCGGTGACTTGGGCTTCGAAGATCTCGCCGCTCTCGGCCCGCGCCGCCAGCACGTCCCAGCCTTCCTCGCCGCGCGCGCGGTCGAGTGAAACGATGGCATGGCCTTCGGACGAACTGGGCTGCAGCACCATCACCTTGACGGTGTCGCCAGCCTTGAGCTTTGCCTGGCCTTCCGCGCCAAGGGAGAGCATCTCTCCCTGCGGGATGAGCGCTTCGGTCTTGGTGCCCACGTCAACGATGAGGCCGTCGGGCGACGCGCCCATGACCATACCCTCGACGATTTCGCCACGGCGCAGCGAGCCCGGCTGGGAGTCCTCCATGTCGAGGAGGGCACCCATATCCATGACTGCGTCTTCCTCCGCCACGGGTGAGGCTGAGGCTTCTACTGCTGCTACGGGCGCCGCCGCTAGCTCGGCTGCCGCGGGTGTGGCTTCGGGGGCAGCCTCCACGTCGGGCGCTGCTTCTGCTTCGGCGGCAATGGCTGGAAGGGTCTCTTGGGCGGTGTCTGTGGACAAATTGGCTCCGATTTTGGGGGGTCAGTCATCCGTGTAACACGGAACTGGCCCAGGGTGAGTTGGGATACGTGATCGATTGTAGCAGTGGCCGATCCTTGTGTGGAAGCAACTCCAACGGAACGGCCCCGGAACGTAAGGCCACGTTAAGGAGCAGGCGATGTATTGCAAGGAGATCGGGCCGGTCAACGACAATGGGACGAAAAAAAACCGCCATTGTGGCGGTTCTCGCAATGACCGGCGGCGGCCTATTTTCCCACCCAGTTGCCCGGGCAGTATCGTCAGCGCTGAGGCGTTTCACTTCCGTGTTCGGGATGGGAACGGGTGGGACCACCTCGCTCTAGCCACCAGAGACCGTAGTATCCCGCACCTCCTTGCCTTGTTGCAAGCGTCTAAACTCCAGCGCGCACCCGCTCTCCCGCTGTTCTCCCGTATAATCCGCTTCGCGGATGCGTTCACTTTTCACGCTGTTGCTCGGTGGTTTCTGCGGGATCATCGCCACGGTGCTCCTCTTCTCCCTCGACACGACGTTCGAGTCCGACCCCGATGACTCAAGCGGCGGTGGGAACGCGCGCCTGGTGTTCGACGAACCTGGCCTGGAAGCACTGATCAAGAAGGAACTCGCCGCACTCGAAGGGTTCGGAGACATCTCACGGGTGACTGTGACTGTCGAGGAGGAGGGTGTGCTGAGGATAGAGATCGGCGTGGGTGGACCACAGGTCGGCTTGAGCGGCGATTTGATCGCCGATCCCAACATCGTGGACGGCCGCCTCCAGATGGACGTCGTGCAGGCCGGCGTCGGGGGCCTCGGCGTGCCGGCGGCCATCGCCGAAGTTGTCGAACGGAAGCTTCAGCAGTCCCTCGACGCGCTCGACCCGGACCTTGACTACCGGCTTGTCTCGATTACGACGACCAACCATCAACTGACGCTCGAGGTTGAACTCTGACACGGCGAGCGTGCCTAAATCCCCGTGCCCGCGCCAACGGCAACGCCGACCGCGTAGGTAATCGCCGCCGCCACCGCTCCCAGCAACAATTGCCTCGTTCCCGAGAACGCAGCGCTTCGTCCCGTGAAAAGCGTTATCACCGCGCCGAGCAGGAAGAGCGCGCCTGCGCTCAATAGCGCGCTCACGGCAACAGCGCCAAAGCCGCCGCCGAACAGCCATGGCAGCAGCGGTATGAACGCGCCCACAGCGAACATCAGAAACGACGCCGAGGCCGCCACCCACGGGTTGCCACCTTCGTCGCCGCTCATCCCTAGCTCCTCGCGCGTGAGCGTGACCAGTGCTTGCTCGTGGTCGCCGAGGATTCGCACCGCGGTCGCGCGCGCATCCGGCTCGGTCATACCCTTCGCCATGTAGATGAGGGTCAGCTCCTCTTTTTCCTCCTCCGGCATGAAGGTCAGCTCGTCGCGCTCGATGGCCACCTGGCGGGCGAAGGCCTCGGAGCTGCTGCGCACGCTGATCCATTCGCCCAGGGCCATGCTGATCGCCCCCGCCACGAGGCCGCCCACGCCCGCCACGAGCACCAGGTCGCGGCCCGGGTCGGCTCCGGCCACGGCCATCACGAGGCAGAGGTTCGAGACGAGCCCATCCTGGGCGCCAAGGACGGTGGCGCGGATGGCGTTGCCGCTGACGCCGCGGTGCCGGCCCTCCACCTGCGCGATGCTCACCTGTGGGTCGTGGGGCCTCCCGTTCCGGGAGATCTCGCGGAAGAGACGCGCGTGGGAGCGCTCGTCCTCCGGCAGGTTCTGGGCCACGGCCTCCGGCTGGTCGTCGTACATCGTCTGGGCGGCGATCTCCATGTTCGTGACGATGGGCGCGACGATGCCCGTGCCGAAGCGGCGGGCGAGCCAGCCGAGCAGCCGCACCTTGCGCGACGGCCGGCCGCGCGTCATCGTCACGCCCGCCTCGCGCAGCTTCGTCTCCCAGAGCGCGAGATGGCGCTCCTCGCTCGTCGCCAGGCGTTCGTACACCTCTCGAAGGTGGGGGTTGTCCTCCGCTTTGGCGAGCAGCCGGTAGAGGGCCGCCCCATCCACCTCGTCCCGGAAGTTCGCCTTGAACCGCTTGATGTCCGCCGCGGAATAATCGGTCGCTGCACTGGTCTCCGTCATGCGCAAAGTCTACCGCACCGGTGCCGTCGGTCGCCGCACGCATCAGTGGCGCGCGCGTCAGCAAGCGCTCCTCTGCCCCCACGGCCATCGCGTGGCATTCGCGACCGCGACCCCGTACCGGCGAGGGGAGTCGCCGACGACGACAGAAGGCCCCCTCCGGAGAGGGGGCCTTCGCTATCGGTCGTTACTCTTGCGCCCCTCTCCACGGGCTCGTGGAGAGGGGACGGGGGGTGGTGAGGTCCTTAGTCGTCGTCGATGCGGCGACGATTGGCGGCGAGGACGTAGAACCCGCCACTCATGGCGACCAGGCCGGCCACGAGCAGCAGCAGGTTCATGGAATCACCACCCAGGGGGCCGGTGGATCCATTACCCGTGCGGGGCGGGGCTGGTGTGCGGACGCCCTCGACAACGTCGATGGGAGTGGGCGTGGCCGTCGGCGGGACGGGGGTCGGTGTGTTCGTCGGCGTACGCGTGGGCGTAGCGGTCGGCGTGTTGGGCGGCGTCGGCGTCGGGGTCTCGATGACGATATCCTGGCGCGCGTTCACGAACAGCACCGTCTCCGTCTCGCCAGCCGTGAGGTTGACGGTGCGGACGGTCGTGCCGATTGCGCTGAACGGCGGGTTAGCGCCGGGCTTGCTGTTGGCGTTCTCCGTGACGGTGAAGTTGCCGCAGGCCGGCAGGTTGCTGAAGGTGACCGACCCGAGCGGGTTGCCCTGGACGGTGTTCTGCGTCTGGTTGTAACCACAGCCGCTGACCGTGATCGCCCAGCCGCCGTTCTGCGAGGGCTCGTTCGAGCCGTTCCGCTCCGTCCGCTTGTTGACGATGATCGTCCCGAGCGGCTGGTTGAAGAACGTGACGGTCGCAGCTGTTTGGGCGTTGATTGTCACGACGGCTCCGTTCGTGCCGGTGCCATTCGCAGTGTCGAAGTCGACGCTGATGAACCCGACCAGCGTGTAGCCGCTTTGCGTCGTCTCGGTGACCGTGCAGTTGGTGCCAGCCTGGGCGATGCCGTTCAGCGGCACAGAGCCGTCGGCGTCGGTAACGATCACCACGGGCGCCTGTCCCGCACATGCAATCGTGATGGTCCAGCCCATACCAGGCAGGTCATTGCCGTCGACAACGGTGTCGCCATCGAAGTCAATGACCTTACGG
>JBKKBS010000283.1:0-6779 GCA_046713815.1 Tepidiformaceae bacterium | reverse complement strand
CAGCGCTTCCTCGACCGCATCGTTGCAATCCAAGAACAACAGCGTGCGGCCTGTCGGCCATCTCAGCCGCCACGCGCGCTGGCCTGCCTCGCACCGCAGCACAGGCAGAGGACGGACGTCGACGGACCGTGCAGCAGAAGATACCTGTCGGGCCGTAAGTCCGTCGGTGTGGAAAGAGAGCAGCCTCACTTCTGAATCGTTATCGATTATGGCAGACGGACGCGTTTCAACTTCGCGGCTCCCATTACAACGAACTCGCGTTCCCCGCGGACTCTACACCTCGGGCGCGCTGCATTTCCCCCGAACAGACCAGCGCAGCCACGCGCGGTGCGCACGATCAGAACGGGTCTTCCGCGTCTTGCCCTTATGACTCGGCATCACTTGGATGCCTGAGCCTCCTCTCTGCGATCTCCGAGAAGGTATACGGCGACGCCGCCCATCGCCTGGAGCACGTCTTCCAACTCCCCCGGCTCGCGCATGAGTGTCCAGACCGCGGTCTCTGAATCCAGTGCGTCCCGGTTAGCAAGGCGTGTTTCCGGTGAGCAGAAACGCAAGTCTTCGTTCCATGTTGGGTCAGCAGCCGAGCAGAGCGCGACCCAGTGTGCTTGCGTTGGCGCGGCGAGCGCCACCCAGCGATCGTCGCCGGCACACGGATAGACAACCGACGGGGCGAAATCCGGGTTCGCGTTCCCATTCGCCTTTTGGACATGGCCATTGGCGAAGTAGTCGAGAATGGCAGGCCCGAGGAAGTGGATGGACGACTCCGCCTGAGAGCAATCGACGTGTTGCCCCTGGCCCGTGCGGCGCCGGTGGTTGAGCGCGCTGAGTAGCGCGGCGGCGATAAACTTCGGCGAGGTGTAGTACGTGTAGGCTAAGAAGGGGGCGGCAGGGTGGCGGTCTGGCCAACCGGTGAGAAATCCGAATCCAGCGAGCGCCCCACCCATCGTCCCATATCCGGCCAGGGAGGGCCTGTGAACCGTCTGGCCGTTGAGGCAAGCTGACCATGATCAGGTCGGGCCGTTCCCCGCGAAGCGACTCATAGTCCATACCCCAGCCGCGCATTGCCTTGGGCGAGAAGTTCTCAACGACGACGTCGGCCCACCGTACGAGGCGCATGGCCACTGCGCGGGCAGACGATAGCCTCATATTCAGGGATAGGCCGAGCTTACCCACGCCGCCCAGTTCGCCTTCGGTCCAACAAGGCCAAAAGGGCGTGATCGAGGCGACGATCAGACCGGGATTAAGTGCTGAAAGGGCTTCATGTCCGAGCCCGCGCTCATGCAGAAAACCCGGACGTTGCGACTCAATAAGGATGTCCGAGTTCTTGGCGAGTTCGATGAATTCCTGGCGTCCGTCAGGGGTGTCGAGGTCGAGAGTGATACTGCGTTGTTACGGCTCACGGCCCAGAACGACAGACTGGCGTTCGAATCGGGCGTGTCCTCGTAGAAGGGGCCCACCCGCCGCAGGCCAACCCCGCCCGCGGCTCCGCGAGGATCACATCCGCGCCAAGGTCGGTGAGGATCTGGCCGCAAATGAGGGCGCTTCCGTCCGTCAGGTCCAGGACACGGTAAGGCAAAAGCATGATCCACCTCACTTATCCGGCTGGTTGGCCGGCCGAAGGGACGGCCGGCGCTGCCTCTTCCGTGGTGGGGGCCATGCCGAACTTTCGATGGTGAACCTGGGCACGCAACGCTTCCATCGATTTGTAGAGCGTGTGTGTGGCATCGGGCACGGTTGTGCCGTTGGAGAAGTGGATGGGGGCGCCGATCTTCACAGTGACTGGCCCTGGGCGAACGTCCCTGGACCCCTTGGCGCGAATCTCGCGCAAGCCTTCCATGAAGATCGGTACGACAGGAACATCCTTTTCCAATGCGAGAATTGAGACGCCGTGGCGGAACCGGCCCATTCGACCGGTCGACGAGCGTGTGCCTTCAGGGAAGATCATCACCGACCAGCCCCTGTTGATTAGCCATTTGGCGTAATCGAGGGTGGCGCTGCCGCCCCCACGTTGAATGGGGAAGCTATTCATTGAGAGCGAGCCATACCACCCCTGGCGCCTGTAGCCCTTCAAGCCCTTGAGGAACCAGCGATCAGCGGCGCCACCGAACGCCAGCCGCCGGCGGATCCGTTCCGGCAAGGCCTCCGAGATGACGAGTCCGTCCAGGTGGCTGCTGTGGTTCCCGATGACAATGACCGGGCCCTTCACGCCCTTCAGCTCGTCCCGGCCTTCGATGGTCAGCGGCTGACATGCGGCCCGCAGGTCTTTGGTGATGGTCCGGTAACGAAGTAGTCGGCGTACGATTTGTGCCCACCAGGAGATCTGCCAATGGTACGGACCGGTCGTCTCGGTCGTCTGGCCGAGGAGGCGGACGAACAGCGACAGGTCGATTGCAGGCAGGACCGTGTACCTGGATCTGCCGCTGGCGCTGCGTTCGACGATGATTCGCAGCATGGCTTCGTTGTCGGGTGCTGAGACCAGCGAACAGAAATCGTACTTACCGAGCAGTGCATATTGCTCGACGATCTTGCCGTCGAAGGCCTTGACCTCCTGCTCGATCTCCTTGAGGCGCTCAGGGTGCTTCTGGATGGCTCGCAAACCCTCCCCGTTCACCCTGCTCAGGACAACGTACATTCCCATCATTTGCCTCCATCCTCGCGACCGAGGAAACAGCCACCTCGTCGCGTTTGGGGTTCACCGCTCCCGCGCGACGGCATGGCGCACGCTGATTTGCATGCAAGGTCTTGCGAGAAGCCTACTACCGCCGTCAATGGTGGCGACGTTGCGTATCAGGAATCAAGTGCTTCGTCCGCGAGTCCGTAGGTCTGGAGCTGCGCTGCGAAGCGGATGAGATCGAGGCTCATGACCAGGAGATCGCGCTTCTTGCCATCGCGATCCTTGACGTGGTCGTGAAGGATACCCTCTGGCGTGAAGCTGAGATTCTTGAAGGTGACGATCGCTCCGAGCTGATCCACAGGCATCTGGGCCGTGAGCTTCTCGACGCCCCGGTCCACCGCCACTCGGAAGGCCTCCTCGGTGAGTCGTCTGCCGAGCCCCTCGCCACGAAGCTTCTCACCGACCAGCACACGCAGCTCAGCCACATGCCGGGACCAGTTGAGGTGGCTGACGTGCACAGTGGCATAGCCGAGGACCTCGCTCCCGGAAATCGCAAGCACGGTTGTGACGTCGCCCTTCGCAATGTCATCGACCCACTCATCGATAACGTCCTCCCGCGTGATGTCTCGCCGCAGGAAGACGAGGTCCCGCTCAGGCAATGCCCGGGCGAAGCGCAGAAGCTGATCGCGGTCGCTTGTCTCCATGAGCCGCAGGGTCGGGCGGCGGCGTCCGACGCTCACCCTCCGCGGCAGTCGCGAAACCGCGGCGCTCACACCGATCGCTCCGAAAGCCAAGCGTCCAGTTTCGGCCAGAGGCGTTTGATCGCGTTTGGCCCCGCCATCAGGCTTACATGCCCGCCCTTCATGATGACGTCTTCCTTGTCCTCGCTGCCGACGAGGTCGATCAGCGGCTTGACGGAAGCAAACGGGGCGATGTGGTCGTGTTCGGCCATCACGTTCATCAAGGGGACCGTGATGTTCTTCAGGTCGACGCGCTTCCCCCCGAGGACGAGTTCGCTCCGCGCCAGTTCGTTGGCCCACATGATGTGCTTCGTCGTCTGGCGGAAGCACTCACCGGGGAACGGGATCTGGTCGGAGCCCCAGCGGTCGAAGAGCCGGTAGTTCCGGACGAAGTTGTCGTCCCAGATGTTGTCCCAGAGGCGGATGTTCGAGTAAGCCTTGGACGCGGGTCGCAACATTTCGAACGATTGGACCATCATCTCGGGCGGAATGTTCCCCAGCTGATCGACCAATCGGTCGACATCGAAGTAGCGCGGATCGGAGAACTTCTTCTGCAACTCCATGCCGTCCGAGTCGATAGGAGTGGCGCAGGTGATGAGATTCCGGAGGGGACCGCCAGGGTGGAGGGCGGCATACATCACCGTCAACTGCCCGCCCATGCAATAGCCGAGTAATGAGATGTCCGGCTCGCCCGTCGCTTCTGCCGCCTTTTCGATGCACTCCGGTATGAAGTCGAGCACGTAGTTCTCTAGCCGAAGGCGCTTGTCTTCCGGCCGTGGCACCCCCCAGTCGATCATGAATACGTCGAAGCCACGCTTGAGCAGGAACTCCACGAGGCTCTGGCCGGGCGCGAGATCCAGGATGTAGGCTTTGCTTACGAGCGACATGATAAGCATGATCGGCGTCCGATAGACCTCGTCCGTCATCGGCCGGTAGTGGTATAGCTCGAGCGTGCCGCGCCGGTGAATGACGTCTTTGGGAGAAAGGCCCACAGCGGGATCGGGCGTGTTGATGTACTCGAGTCCCTTGCTCCGCCGTTGAATGGCGCGCTCGACCTCTTCACGAACGCGCGCCTCGACATCGACTACCACCGCTGGCGCGTCTGTTGCGGCCATTCGCCGTACCTCCGATTTGGTCGATCACGCTTTACTTCGGACAGGCACGCATCATGCGCGTTCTGTCAGCCGATTGCCAGAGTTGCATGGCCCAGCGTGGGCGGGCGTGGATGCCGCTGCCGCACGGCTACTCGCTAAGGGGGCAGGCCAGGTTGCCGGTTGCCGCCAGGGCGGCATTGGGAGAGTACGGTGGTTGCTCCCGTGAGTCTTCAGCGCGCCCTTCAGGGTTGTCGCGTCGCGAACCTATTCGGCGAGGTTGATCGCAGTCGCTTACCGCCTCGCGTGGTTTGAGCCTGCCCGGTCTTCGCGGACGAATCCGCCGGGTTCCGGTTCGTGCCGGTCGAAGTGGCTAGCCAGTACCGTCAGTTTTTTTGGCCTGCCTCGCCGACCGCCTCGGGCTAATACGAGATTGCAAGTGCACGCTCTCGGTGGGTCAGCAAAAAAGATGGTCGGACTTTACTCTTGCCGGGCATTGGATTGTTAACTAACGTACGCTGACTCCGTTCCGATCTATGTTCACACACCGCCGATAGGGGGAGTCATGGCCGCACTAACCGGGCTTCGTTGGACCGAAGTCAGCAATGGACTGGACGATGACGAAGAAATCGTTGTTGTCATCGGCGGACAGGGCGCGTCCCGGCACTCCTTGGACCATGTCCTCGCGGGCCACGACAGCCTGTTCGTTGTCGAGACTGACGAGAGTCCCAACGTGGGCTCACCGGTCAATCAGATTTCGAGCCTAGCGACCGCGGTTGAGCATGTGCTTTGTGATCGCGCTACGCGAGGCCGAAGCTCCAGGCGAGCGTTCTTTGTCGGCCAGAGCAAAGGCGTTGTTATTGGACGCGCCCTCGCGAATTCGCGGCCCGACCTGTTCAAGGGCGGGATTGGTATCGGCGGCGCGTGCCGCAACTTTCGCGACCTTAAGCCCGATTGCCGGACGCTGATGGAGTTCGTGGCCAAGAGTCAGCTGCTCGGCAGCGGACTGGACGAAGACGACCTCCAGGACGAATGGGACGGATTCGCGGAACTCGCCGGCAGGACATTCGACGAGAGTCAGTTCTACGTATCGGTCTACGTCGATGGCGACGGTGATGAGGTGTTCAAAGAAGAGAATTGCCTGAGCCGCGACCCTCACCATCTCAACATCGCGATCCCTCCGCCTGACGCGAGCGCCATCGCCCGACTCATGCGCAGCCCGGAGATGGCCCGGATGACGGACCCGTGGAATATCGCGCTCGCCCTTCCGTGGCTCCCGCGCTTGCAGCGCGAGTGGTTCACCTCGCCGCTTGGACGGTTCCTGAGCGAGCAGGCGCTGAACACAGCGCGGTCGACGAAGGTGGCGGCGCCGAAAACGCAGCTGCTCGGCAACTCCCTTTGCTTCAGCGGAGTGGAACTCCAGCGAATACCGATCAATCACTCGCTCATGGGCATGAGCGACGCCTGCGTCGCGGCCACGCGCCGAGGGCTCGACGTCCTCCGGACATGGCCGCATCGCCCGCTCCTCGCCCGAGGGGGGTAGGCTTGACCCTTGTTCCGGAGCTGCTCCTACGCGTGGGAAGCGCCCGCGGACGCTGCTTGGAATTCGTGCACGACCTGATCAAAGAGTTCGGCCATCCGATCGATGTCGGGCATGAGGCGGGGGTCCGCCACCAGGCTAAAGTAGAGGTTCATGTTATAAGTCCCCACCACGACGCCGAACCCCAGCGTACCGCCGAGCATTAAGGTGTTGAACTGATCCAGGCATCTGTGACCGGCCATGTACTGTGGCACCTGCACCCCGGGTACGTTCGTCAGAACGAAGTTGAAACCGAGTTGAGGTGGCGAAAACCATGGCGTCCGCGGAGGCGGCGGGAAGACCGCCTGGGCGCCGGGATTCAACGCGACGAGCAGCGATGGCGCCATCAAAATCGGCGGCACGGGCGGCGCACTCTCCGTCATCAGTTCGAGCCCCTGGGCGTCGCCACCCTCCTTGATTCTTCCGGTCTCAGCCGTCACCAGCCGGTGTCGCTCTAGCACATCCATCGGTGAGGCCGGCAGCGTCGGGAACATGCCAGAAACGCGGTTGCCCAACGCGCCGCTCTCGCCCTCGCGCCGCACACTCACGGGGCACATCAGGCGAAGGTTCTGACGTTCTGTCGCGTGTCCATGATCGCGCAGGTAGCGGGCGGCGGCTTCCGTTGCGATCGTGAGGACGACATCGTTGACCGTGCCCCCGGCGACAGTGCGAATGGCACGAATGTCGCTGAAGGGATAGCGGAGCCAGGCAAAGCTGCGTTCCCGGCTGATCTGACCGGCGTTCCACGGGGCGGC